>JBGSTK010000157.1:0-4299 GCA_041736565.1 Phycisphaeraceae bacterium
CGAGCAGAAGCCCGCCGGTGTTGTGCAACCCGCGACCCGCCGCCAACAGCGCCGCGAGCAGCCCAACGACAAGCACCAGTTCCATGTGGCCTGCGTTGAAGACCTCTTTGATCAGTAGTGGATTGAGCCAGTAGATCGCCAGTCCAAAGATCGGTGACGAACTGCCGCGCAGCAAAGCGATCAGCAGGCACACAACGACCAGATCCAGTCCGAGCCAGACGAGTCGCAGGCCCTGGATGTCGAAGGGGCTGATCCAGTAGCCAACGGTGAAGGCTGCCTGCGCCGTCGGCGGATAGATCGTTCGCAACCACGGATGATTGACGCGATCGATCACCTCGCCGGACTCACCGGCCAGATGCCGCAGATCGTCGGGAACCCCTTCAGCGTGCTGTTGCACATGCTCAGGCGAATAGGCGTATGGATTGTGACCCTGCGCGGTGACCGCACCATCCCACAGGTAACGATAGTAGTCGTCCTCAAGGACGGGCACCGCCCCGAGCTGGGCCAAGCGCATGAGGAGCCCCACGGTGATCACGAGCATGAGCAGGCCCCGGGTCGTTGGACGGCGGCGCAGCGCGAACAGTGTCAGCAGGTACACCGCCCCGGCAGCGACCTGCATTGCCACGAATATCGCGACCGGCTTGTCGAGCACATCACGCTCGTAAGCGAATGACCCGCTCAACCAGCCCAGGCCGATCGACCATGCGGCTAACACCACGAGGCCGACCGCGACGGTCCATCGGAATGTGCTGGGGTTCGACAAGCTCAAGCTCCGCAGAAAAGCGAGAGATGGCGTCAACCATCTCGCGCCCTGGTTCAGCGAGTACCCGATCCGCTGGGTTTGGCCGAAGAACCACTGGGCTTCTTCGTGTCCGAACCCTTGGCGTCATCTTTCGCCTTCAGCTCGAACCCGGCCTTGGTCCACGCCTCAACGCCACCGGTGAATCGGATGACGTGGGTGTAACCATGTTCAGCGAGACTGTTGGCGAGCATCAGGCTCATGGGACACTCCGGCCCACCGCAGTAGGTGACGATCAGCCGGTTGGGGTTGCCCACTGCCCGGCGAATCGCCATCTCGTCGGCATCATGGGCCAGGGGTACTGCTCCATCGATCCACTGGTCTGACGGGCCGCGTGCATCCAGCAGCACCATGGGCACCTTCGCGTCGACGATCGCCTTGAGCGCCTCGGCATTGAGTTCAGCCTTGACCTCAATCTTCTGCTTCTCCTTGGAATCGTCGACTTTGCTTTCGCTGCCACCGGGTTTCGTGCCGCTGCCCTGTGCCAGCGCAACGCTAACCATTGCGGTAATGACCATCATGGCCATCAACGCCCGCCAAGTGTTCCGTAGTGTGCTTTTCGTCCGTTGCATATCGATCCTTTCAATGTGTGTTCAGGGGTGACGCCACGTGGAACATCCACGTGCAAAGGTGGCCGGTCAATAACGGGAGCCGGAACCCGATGGGGATTGTTCCTCCTTGTGCTGCTGATCCATCTGCTTGGAGTCTGAGCCGGAGGTCGACTTAGTGGCCGATCCATCCGAATCGGATTTGTCTGAACTCTCACAGCCAGCCAACGTCAGGCCGAATCCGAGTGCCAGTGCCAGAACCAATGTGGTCATCCAACGCATGTGCGATCCTTTCAGTAAGAGGGAAGCGATCGACGGAACGCCCGTCGATCAAAGCGTGTGGCTCATCGCCGCCACGCCAGAATCTTCTCGAAGAGCTTCTTGACGGTCGGGGTCAGCCGCGTACGGCTGTAGGCGTCGGCGGCCTTCTTGATCACCTCCGCCTGTGTGGGGTATGGGTGAATCGTCTTGGCCAGCGCGCCCAAACCGACGCCCGCCGTCATCGCCAGCGTCAGTTCGCTGATCATGTCCCCGGCATGGCTGGCGACCAGGGTTGCACCGACGATCTTGTCCGATCCCTTTTTGACATGCACTTTGAGCAAACCCTCGTCTTCGCCATCGAGGATCGCGCGATCGACATTGGACAGTTCGATGGTGAAGGTCTGCAAATCGATGCCTTGCTCGCGGGCCTCGTCGGCGTAGAGACCGACGTGGGCGATCTCCGGATCGGTATAGGTGCACCACGGAATGACCAGATCGGAAACCTTGGCCCGCCCGAAGAACAGGGCGTTCTGGATCACGATCCGCGCCATCGCGTCGGCGGTGTGGGTGAACTTGAAACGGGAGCAGACATCGCCGGCCGCATAGATGCGGCGGTTGCTCGTCCGCAGGCGATCATCCACTTTCACGCCTTCTCGTCGGTCGTAGTCCACACCGACGGCTTCCAGATTCAGCCCTTCGACATTCGGGGCGCGGCCGACACCCACGAGGATCTGATCGCAACGCACTTCGTGTTTCTGGCCATCACAGTCGAGCGTGATGACGCGTTCCTCGCCGTCGCGTGAGATGTCGGCTGCCTTGCCGCCGCAGACGATCCGCACGCCATCGCGCTCAAGCGAAGCTCGCACGCGCTCGGCGGCATCCTGATCTTCACGCGGGAGAATCTGGCCGGTGGCTTCGATCAGCGTGACCTGTGAGCCGAAACGCGCGAAGGATTGGGCCATCTCGCAACCGATCGGCCCCGCCCCGATGACGGCCAAACGTGGTGGCAACTCGGTCAGGGAGAAGACCGTCTCGTTGGTCAGGTAACCGGCCTCGGCCAAGCCGGGGATCGGCAGATCTGCCGCCCGTGCCCCGGTGGCGATGACCGCTCTGGCGTACTTCAAAACGCGATCACCGACATGCACCTCGCCGGGCTTGGCAAACTGCGCCTGTCCGATGAACACGTCGATGCCCAGTTCACTGAAACGTTTGGCCGAATCGTGTGGCGCGATGTTGGATCGCAGGCGACGCATGCGTTCCATCACGGCGGGGAAATCGACGGACACGTCGCCGCTGATGCTCACGCCGTATTCGCCAGCGTCGCGTGCCTCGGCGTAGGCCCGGGCGCAGCGGATCAGTGCTTTGCTCGGCACACAGCCGACGTTCAGGCAGTCGCCACCCATCAGCGATCGCTCGACCAGTGCCACTTTCGCACCCAGACCGGCGGCACCAGCCGCTGTGACCAGTCCGGCCGTGCCGGCACCAATCACGACCAGGTTGTACCGGCCGCCCGGTGTGGGGTTGGTCCACTGCGGGGGATGAACATGGTCGCGCAGCTTGCGGTTGTGTACGTCCAGCGGGTTGAGCGCTTCGATGTCCACGTCGTCGGTGACGGGTCGATCGGTTGTTGTTTCCGGGGCTTCCGGAGCTTGCGAGATTTCCGGGGATTCCGGGGGCGGGGCTTGGGTCACTTGACGTTCTCCTGACTGTTGAGCGACCAGTCGTAATCGAGCCACTTGATGCGCGGGGTTTGCCCGGCATCCAGTGCCTGCTTGAGGTCGGGGTCGTATTGCGCGGCGTAGGCAAGCACGGAGCCGGCCACCTGCTCGAAGTCGCCGCCGTACCAGTTGTAAAGTTGTGTCAGATGCACGGCGTTGGATGTTTGGTCGAAGCGATACCATTTGTCGTGGCTATGCACGTACTTGGCCTGGTTGGCTAACTGCTTGTCGAGTTGACCGGCGACGTATGCTTCGTTGCGCAGTGGCGGGCAGCCGACGGCGGCACAAACCACGGCCCAATGGATACGTGGCTCCTTAAACTTCGGGCGAATCTGTTCGTGTTCGATCTGGTTCAGCGAGTAGGTCTGGCCCGCGATCACCCATCGCTGGTCGGTCCACTGATTGGGGATGTCTTTGATCGATTCAAGCTGGCCGTTGTTCCAGTTGTCGAGGATCAGCTCAAGCGTGAACGCGTTGTAGGCGTTGATGAGTAGGGCCAGCTTCTCATCGCGGCCCAGCTTGTCGAACGGTGCGTCCGCGATACGCTGAATGTAGGTCTGGAGCGTCTTCCGCTCGGTCATCAGGCCCGCGTAATCCACGCCACCGGCATCGTTGACGTATTGCTTGAGCAGCTTGTCGAAGTCCGAGTGATCGAAGCTTGGACCAGTGGGATTTTCGGCATAGGCCTCGGTCAACTTAGCCTCGGGTGGGCCGAACATGCTCTTGAGCAGGCTCTGATTGGCGTAAGCACAGCCGGCGAGAATGACGACGGATAAGGCGACGATCGCGTAGGCGGCGGTCACGATACGACGGGCGGGTTTGGGTGTCACAGGTTGGTCCTCTTGCGATTGGTCGGATTCGGCCAGTTCATCGGCGGCTCCGGACTGCCGGGCGATGGCGCGGCGGGCGAGCTTGGTGACGTAGACCGTCGCGACGATCGTGGCGATAAGCCCCACGCCAAGCATGGCCCACT
>JBGSTK010000174.1:0-17142 GCA_041736565.1 Phycisphaeraceae bacterium
CCTGAGTACATGCGCACATTGGTGATTGTCACAGAACTGATGTCTGGATTCCTATGTTCGGGACTTACGGCTTGGCTGCTCATCTGGGCACGCCGCCGAGAGTTAAAAGCTCGCTAACCACCGCCTGCAGTTGACCGGCGACGGTCGCGATGGATAATTGGGTTGCCGGTTGGGAGTCCGCTTCCGCGGGCGGCTGGCGACTGAGCCTTTTCATTAGGCAGCATGAGCTACATTGCACCAGTGTTGGCAGCGCCTATTGTGATTCCCTTCTCGGGAATCATGATTCGTGGTGCAGTGCTGCTCCTCGTACGTATGCCCCTACCCATTGGCGCGGCCGCTCGAGCACGACGTGATGCTGACGAAAAACGGTACGGTTCCCTGCGAGCTGCACATCGCGACAAGATCGGCAAGGCTCTTTACTGCCGTTATCAACTCAGGTCGGCTCGTCGAGCGCTGCCCCATCTGGTCGCGTACCTACTGCTCGGCGCTTCGTTCGCGCTTGCCAATGAGCATGCCGTGACGTCGATCATCTTCGCCGTCTGTTCCGTCGGCCTCTGCGGTACCGCGATGACTTCCTTTTTGGCGTCCCAAGTTACCCGGCTGTCTAACCACCGGCAGAAGTTGACCGGCGACGGTCGCGATGGATAATTGGGTTGCCGGTTGGGAGTCCGCTTTCGCGGGTGGCTGGCAAATGAGCCTTCTACGTTAGGTCGACGAGACCGCGGAGTTCTCATGCGGAGTCTAACGCTCTACGAATGGACGATGATCCTGGCGCTCGCCTCGATCCTGCTGGCGCTGCTCGCTGTCGTCATGGGTGTTCGCGAGTTGAGCTTTGGGATTGGGATCGGACTGGGGACGTTATGGGCGATGCTGATTCGCGGCTGGTGGCGGCGGCGGATCGCGATCTAACCAAACACTGCACTGGACCGGGGGGTGCCTGTGGGCTGTGGCACGCAAAGCCTTTGCCACAGCCACCCGCCGAAAGGATTCAACATGGTTCGTAAATGGACCTTGTCATTGGGGATAGGTATTCTCCTTATCGCAAGCTGTAGTCGCGCTTCGGACTACGAAAAGAGCCTTCCAAATGGTTATAGGCTAATACGCACCAATGCGGTTACGACAGCAATTCTTGACCCAAACGAGGCTTGGCCGGCACCCCACCCGTCCGGTGTAGCAGTCGCCGCAAAAGTAGTGAGGATCGCCGTTTCGAATAACCTGGTGGTCGGATATGTAGAAAGCTCTGTAGATTCAGAATTGGCGAAGTTTCAAGTTCCCGGATATTTCATTCTCGACACCCAAACAGGAGCCGTCCATCTGGGATTGTCGGAATCTGATTGGAACAAACAGCTGAAAGTTATGGGGATTGGTGTGGTCAAGCTTCGTGAGCCACGATCCCTGCCATGAATCACGTTTTCAATTGTGCGGGCTCGGAAAAAGAGACGGGAATTATTTTGTCCTTGATCCTCACATCCTCTGCACGTGTTCCTCGTCGAGCAGTCCATTGTGCTCTTTGTGCCTTGGTGGTTAGATGCAATCTTCCTGCTTCGCGACCTTGGCGATCTTCGCGCCTTCGCGTTAAAAACGAACTGGGGGGGACGTCCGTCGAACCCCCGGGGGGGAAATCCGTCGCTGACGCTTCCGGCTCGTGGTGGGGGGCGGGGGTGATTGACGCTCCCTCACTCGCTCAATAGGCCTTTGCGGTATAATGCGGGGCTTGACCCAACCCCCCCCCTGGGGGGGCGGGGCGGGGGGGGGTGCTACCTTCACCGGATGCTGTCTCGCGGTGTTCCGATCGCGGGAGGGTGTCCTTACCACGGCTTAGAACAACAATGTCCACTGACCACCTGCGCAATGTCGCCATTATCGCTCACGTTGACCACGGCAAGACCACCCTGGTCGATGGCCTGCTTTATCAATCAGGCATGTTCCGCAACGCTGACCTCGATAAACTCGCGGGCGGGCAGCACGGGCTGATCATGGACTCCAACCCGCTCGAACGCGAGCGTGGCATCACCATTCTGTCCAAGAACTGCAGCGTCACCTACGTGGCGCCGGACGCCCAACGTTACAAGATCAATCTCATCGATACGCCCGGCCACGCGGACTTTGGCGGCGAAGTCGAACGCGTCCTGACGATGGCCGATGGCGTGTTACTGCTGGTGGATGCCTACGAAGGCCCCATGCCTCAGACCCGCTTTGTTTTGCAGAAAGCCTTGCAGAACCATCTGCGGCCCATCGTGGTCATCAACAAGATTGACCGTCCCGACAATCGGCCCAGCGATGTGGTTAATGAGGTCTTCGATCTTCTGGGCTCGCTTGATGCGCCGGACGATGCGCTGGACTTCCCGATCATTTACGCTTCAGGTCGAGAGGGGTGGGCGACGACGGACTTGAACGTGAAGAAGACGGACTTGCGTGATGTGTTTGAGGCGATTGTGCGACACGTTCCACCGCCGCTGGTGGCACCGGCTGAGCCGTTGCAGATGCTGGTGACGACGCTGGATTATTCTGATTATGTCGGGCGAATCGCGATTGGTCGCGTCTTTGCGGGCAGCCTGCACTCGGGTGATGCGGTGACGGTGATCAACCGCAAGGGCGAATCGACTCGTCAACGGGTACAGCAACTGCTGCAGTTTGAGGGGTTGAGCCGCAAGGAAGTCGAGACGGTTGAAGCTGGTGACATCTGCGCGGTGGTGGGGCTGGAGAAGGTGGACATCGGCAACACGATCGCCTGTGCGGATAACCCGCGGGCGCTGGAGAGCATCGCTGTTGATGAGCCGACGTTGACGATTACGGTGCGGGTTAATGATGGGCCGTTTGCGGGGCGGGAAGGGACGTATGTCACGAGTCGCCAGGTGCGTGAGCGACTCGAGAAGGAGTTGCAGAGCAACGTGGCGTTGCGTGTCGATTTTGCGGGTGACGAGTTTCAGGTCTCGGGGCGCGGCCTGTTGCACCTGGGCATTCTGCTGGAGAACATGCGACGGGAAGGCTACGAGATGACCGTGGGTAAGCCGCAGGTCATTTTTAAGGATATCGAAGGCAAGAAGATGGAGCCCATCGAACTGCTGTCGATTGACTGCCCCATGAACACGCAGAATTCGGTGATGTCTCTGCTGGGTGATCGGCGCGCGGAGATGACACGCATGGATTCGAAGCAGGGCACCTCGGGGTACCTGCACATGGAGTTCACCATACCGGCACGCGGGTTGATCGGTTTGCGCTCGCGGATGCTCACGGCTACAGCCGGCGAAGCCATCATGCACCACACGTTTGAGAAATACGAACCGATGCGCGGTGCGATTCCGCAACGGTCGCAGGGCGTGATTGTCACCACGGAGTCAGGGCGCGTCACCGCCTATGCGCTCGATGCGCTCTACGACCGCGGCTTTTTCTTCTGCAGGCCTGGCGACCAGGTTTACGAAGGCCAGGTCATTGGCGAGCACTGCAAGGACAATGACATCACCGCCAACGTTACTCGCGAGAAAAAGCTCTCGAATATGCGCACCACGTCCAAGGACGATGCGGCCCGCATTCGCCCGGCACGTGACATGGGGCTCGAAGCCTGCCTGGAATACATCGGCGAGGATGAGTTGGTGGAGATTACGCCGCAGTCCATCCGCATGCGCAAACGGATGTTGAAGGAAGCCGATCGTCGGCGCGAAACGCGCAAGACCGGCGGGTAAGGCGGTAGTCCCCGATTTTCCAAGATTGTCACGGCGCTCTACTATTTGAGCGTCATGATCATCTGTTTGGCGCAAGCTGTCGAAGAGTCTTCTCCTGCCATTCCCTGGCTCATTCCGCTTTTGTCGGCGATAGGACTGTTGGCAGCGACGGTCCTCGTGCTGCTGTCGCGTGCTCGGCGATCTGAGGACTTGAGCCATCTGCCCAAAGCGCTGGAGATGGAGCCCGTCACATTTGACGACACCAAAGCCCGCGATGCGGCGCTCTATTCCATCTTCGGCGGGTCGGTCCTGTTCATGAGCGAGTACATGGTCGATGCTGACGCCTGGCTGTGGCGGCAGGAGAAGCTGGGGGCTGTCTACGTCGTTCGGGTCAGCGGATACCCGGTGCCCGGACATCGGCGTGTGGAGGAGGCCCTCGGCGTTTTGGGTCGGCGGGGCTACGCGGAAACGACTGAGACCTTCGTCGCCATTGAGCCCGCATTGCCGCCGGGCGTGACGATCCCGCGATTCCTGTTGGTGCCCAACAACTTCATCATCCAGGCCACCGACTCCAAGCGACGGACGGTGAAGTGGCCCGATGGTGCATTCACTCGCCGCAACAGGGTGACGTCGCGGCAACCGGAGCTTGTTCATCGCGCCTTTGGGCCCCGAGCGCAGCAAGTCTTGAGCCGCAACCGCTCGCTGTCGATTGAGGGGTTGGATGATCGCGTGCTGGTCTTTAGCCGGTACGGACGCAATCTCAGCACGCAAAGCACGGTCGAACTCGTCGCGGAGGCGCGAACGATCACGGCGGAGATTGTGGCTGGGCTTTCGCGTCACTATCGCCCGGGTGTGAGCGAGGTTCCCATCCTAGAACCAGCGACCCCATAACGGATACAGCCGCTCGATCTCCTGCGGATCGATGAGCTTCTTGTCGCTCCAGATCGCTAGCTTCAGGGCGTCGTGGGCAGGGCTGCGAATTTTCAGCGGCGTGATGTCGCGCAGGGCCGCCTTGATGAGGCGAATGCTGTTGGCGGTGGCTTTCTGAAGATTGCCGATGATTTCGGTGAGCAGGTCCTGCTGTGCGACGCCCGGGTCGTGCGGGCGCCAGCAGTCGTAGTCGGTGGGCAGCGAGACCATGGCGTAGGCGATCTCAGCTTCGCGCGCCAGCCTGGCCTCGGGCATGACAGTCATGCCGATGAGGTCGCCGGCAAAGGCCTGACTGCGATGGAGCATCGACTCGGCGCGGGTGGAGAAGGCTGGGCCTTCCATGCAGATGTAGGTGCCCTTCTCATGCAACGTGACATCCGGCAACTGTTGCGCCGCGTTGATGAGCCATTGCCTCATGATGGGACAAAACGGCTCGGCCAGTTCCACGTGAACGGCCGCCCGCTCATAGAAAGTCGAGGGCCGTTGCGTAGTCTTGTCCACGACCTGATCGGGGATGACCAACTGGCCCGGGTGAATGTCCTCACGGAGGCTGCCGGTGGCACCCGAGGCGATGATGTGGGTGATGCCCAGCGTCTTCATGGCGAAGATGTTGGCGCGGTAGGGGACGAAGGTGGGGGGGTAAGCATGGCCGATGCCGTGGCGTTTGAGAATGGCAATCTCAAGGCCTTCCCATCGCGTGGTGACGATGGGGGCACTGGGCTTGCCGAAGGGCGTGTCAATGTCGTGGGTGCGGCCTTCTTCGCCGCCGAGGGCTTCGCCCAGGCCCGAGCCGCCGATGATGCCAATGCGAGGCTGGATGTTTTGCATCGAGGCATGATAACGCAGTCTGCGGAGGCGGCGATGGTTGAGGGTGACGGGTTGAGCTAATCAGTCGAAAGTTTCGAAGATCAACACCTGCCTGGTGTAGAACTGTTCGAAGTGTGCTCGTTCCAGCCAGATTTCGCCGTTGGTGGGGTCGGCCACGAGCACACCATGCTCATCGACCTGGCGCAGCACGACCATGTGCAGCATGGTGGCTTCGAAGCGAAGCGGTGTGATCAGCGGTGGGCGCAGGGCCATGAGTTGTTCGTAGGTCGGTTCGACGAGTCGGGCACGATACCGGCTACCGGCCAGTTGACGTCGCAAGCCTTCCATCGCGCGGATGAGTGTGGCACCGGTGCCCGGGCGGGTCTGGGTCAGCTCCGCCATGCGAGCTTCACTTGCTGGCAGGCCTAGGTCACTAAGGGCGGTGGCGCACGCGGCTGCCACGCAGGAATAGTCCTGGCTCTGCATCACCAGGCCGCCCTGGATACTGTTGGCGAAGCTTGTGGTGGGGGTGGTCTGGAGCATCCACAGGCCGCCGTGCAGGAAATATAGCCCGCCCAGAGCGACTGCGACGAGCGTAACTTTTCGCTGACGGGGTAGGTGGCACATGGACCACGCGACGCCCACCACCAGCATAAAGCCGGGCACAGCCCCGATGCCCTCGATATGACTCAGAATGGAAAGCGGGATGGTTTGAACGGCGATCTGCGGGTTGCGGTTGAGCCAGACCCACCAGCCCAGAAGGGCGAAGCCCAGCACCATGGCCAAACCAGCCCGCCAACGCGAGCCACGCCCCAGCCAGACGCCCAAACGGAGCATCAGCCCCGACGCCAGCGCCCAGACCACAAACCAGCCGATGGACGGTTCCATGAGATCATCAACCCCAATGGGCGAAGAAAGGCCCATTGGAGCTGTCGGCTATGGGACCCAGCGACTTGACGCGCAGGGCTTGATTGGAGGTGAAATACGGACTTAACCTGCGGAGAGCAGGAAATCCGGAACCGGAAGCAGCTTGCCGCTGCGGTCGGTGCAGACCACAGTGGTTTCAGCCTGCGCCAGGAGGTCCGTTCCGCGGCTGATCCGATAGCGATGTTCGAGCTTGACCCCGGCGCTGGGTAGAACCTCGATGGTCACGTGCAACACGTCATCGTAATATGCAGGCTTCCGATAACGCAGGGACATGCGGGCAACCATAATGAGCATGCCCTTGGCTTCGAGATCGCGATAGCGGATGCCACGCTGGCGAAGCAACTCTGTGCGGGCCATTTCCATCCACACCGGATAGACGCTGTGGTGGGCGACGTTCATCGGGTCGCATTCGCAGTATCGGACACGCACTTCGATCCGGGTTTCCGTGATCGGCTTCGATAGGGAAGTAGCACCATTCATCATCGTTCGCCCAGGGGTTCGAGAAACCACCCACGCTGGTCCTCGATGACGGTATCCAGGGGCGGGAGGTCTTCGCCGGTAATGCGCATAATGGCCCAGCGGCATGCGCCGCCGATGTCGCCTGAGGAATTCTCCTCTTTGAGGAACCTGTTGAGCGCTCCAAGGCCGCTCTTGGCCTTGAGGCGTCCCAGGCCCACCGCCGACATTCGCCGGACGATCATGTGTTCGGGATCCATGGGATTCAGGTCACTCAGGCGTGACACGAACATCCCCGCCAGACGATGCCCGCCTTCATTTTCGTGGAGGTGGCTCAAATACCAGATCGCCGCAGCCCTTGCCTCGGGCGGATTCTTCATGCTCTTGGGTACATAGCCCATCGCCAGACCCTCAGCAGGCGCGAATTTCATGAGCCCGAAAGTCTGGAAAATCTGGGCCAGCTCCGCTTCCTGCTGAGTTGAGGTTGATGAACTGTCCGTTGCAGGCGTGCCCAGTTGCCCGGTGATTTCCTGTGCGCGAGCCAGTAGGGTCGGCAGCGTGTCGGGCAGCGCCAATCGCCGCAGGCCCACCAACATCGCCAACCTCACTTCGGAGCGTTCAAATCGCATCAGTTCCATGAGCCGTGGTGCCGTGGCCTCCATGTCCAAAGCGCCGGCAACGTATCCAGCCTGTTCCAACCCTCGCCATTGCTGGGTATCCGACGACGCCAATGCGGTGGTGATGGCTTGCTCCACCGGCTGCCGCAGCGATGGCTTCTGAGCCAGTTGAATCAAGGCTTCGCGAGCAAACATGCGAGTCGTGGGATCGCGGTCGTCGAGCATTCGACCCAGCATCGCCACGCCATCGGGCGTTTCGTGAGCCGCACGCGCCCTGGCGATCCACAAACGCACATTGGCATCGGGACTGGTCACCAGCTTGGCGCTCATCTCCGGCGTGATGTCGCGAGCGTTGATCGCCAGGAGCCGCTCCAGAGCCAATGCGGCGGCGGGAGGCGCAGCGTTAGTCGCCAGACTGGACAGAACTTCGACGTCGCCCTTACCGCTGTGGCTTTGAAGCATGGCCGCGGCCAGCAACTGGTCAAGTGCATCGCCCTGCCCGAGTTGTCGGGCTTGCGTGGTCAAGTCTGATTTCGCCAACGTCCCCAAGGTTTGGGCGGCTGCCAATCTCAACGTGGGCGAGTTTTCGGTATCTATGACGATCCTGGCCAGCGACTCGACGGCGGTGGTGGCGTTTGTTGCCGCCAGGGAGCGCATGGCGCTGGTGCGAATCGCCTCGAACGCCTCACGATCATCAAGGCGCTTAAGCCAGAGGTCCTGCGCTGCACCTGTCTTCCATCGCGCCAGGGCGGGATCGGTCAGCAGCACGACATCCACATCGTTACTGCGGTTATGCTCCAGAAGCAACGCGGCATGCTCATCGGCATTCAGGGCGATCAGTGCCGCCAGGCTGGCCTGCAACAGGACGGGGTGTTGGTCCTTGACGGCTGCGAGTTGCGCCAGGACGGGGCTTGCCGTCTCCAAGCCCGCCATGCCCATCTGTTGAGCCCGTGTAATGGCTTGGGCGGCGGTGCGTTTGGCGTCCACAGGTTCGGCGGGATTGGTCAGCACGCCTGTCCAGAGTTCCAGAAGGCGTGGGGCAAAGGACAACTGACGCATTGCATCAGCCAGTTCCGGATCGTGCATCATGGGCTCATCGAGACCATGCTCGCCACCGAGGGCTGGGTTATCGAGATCGACAGGCCGGGCCCAGGCGGCGGGGGTGGTCACCACCATCGCCACGGCCATGGAGAGCCACGCCAGAGCCGTGCCCAGCAGGGGAAGGGTTCTCAATTTTTTTGACGTCATAGATCGCTCGCAGGGGCTTGGCGCATAGGGGGTCATACCGGTCGCGTCAGCCGCCAGGTTTGCACCAGCAGCACCAGCAGGCACAGGCCGCAGCCGACGACCATGGCCCACCAGTTAAACGGCACGAGGTTGTAATCAGCGAAACCGGGCGCTTCGATCAACTGCAGCGCACCAGCCACCGGGTTGAAGGCCAGCACCCATTCCACCGTTGTGTGGGAAAACGGTGCGCCCTGCCCCAGCCAGAAGAGCATCGTACCGGCACACAAGCCCACGACGAAGGTGTAAGCCACGGCCGTCGCGGTGGCGGTCCGACGAAACAGGCTGCTGATGGCTGCACTGGAGAGCAATGCAAACGCGGCCGTGAGCACCAGACTCACCAGCACCTGCATCACCCGCTGCTTTTGCTCGGGGGCGATGAAGACCATTACGACGTAACCCGGCAGCGTGGCCAGCAGAATCAGCAACACCGTCCACGCCACACTGGCGAGCTTGCCGATGATGATCGTCACGGGGGACAGTGGCGTGCTCTGGAGCAGTTGCCATCCACCCGTCTCTCGTTCCGCAGCGATGAGGCCGCTGGCCAGACTGGGGGTCAGCAGCACAATCAGCGCCATCTGGAGGATCACCATGATCGCTCCGAGCACCGCCACGTTTTCCTGTTGCTCAAGCCGGGCGGTCCACGTGGTCGTGGCCAGGAACGCCAGCAGAAGTGACAGGAGCATGCAGGCGGCAATGAGCCTCATCATCCATCCCGACCGGCCGAAGCGTCGTGATCGAAACTCCTTGATCATGACGGGGTTGGTCAGGGGACCGATGAGCCCCGTGCGACGCTGGGGATCAAAGAACCAGAGGTACATGACGCGGCGGTAAGCGCGAGCCCCGACGGTACGGTCATCGGTGACGCGACCAGCGGCGCGCGGTCGATCGAGCATCCATCCGCTGAGTCGGGCGGCTGTCCAGACCGAAAACACCAGAATCGAAATAACCGCCAGGATCATGTACTTCGTGGCGGCACCGCCGGCAGACATCATGCCGCGTGCGCCGATATCACCTTGCCCCAGCGTCTCCATCATCGCGGGAATCGGGGAGATGGCACGAATCCAATCGACGATCATCGGGCCGGGCACGGGCAGCAGGCCACGCAGGAAGTGATAGGGGCCTAAGGTGACCACCGCCATGGCCAGCACCAAGCCATAGGTCATGCGCAAGGCCACATCCGCGGTGGCGGCATAGCTGCTGACCAGAAGTCCCAGCGTCGCATACTGCACCGCCAGCAGGAGCAGGATGGCGTACATCGGGACAAGCTGATCAGTGAAGCTGATGCCGCGCATGGCGTAGGCGGCGGCGGCGGCGGGCATGGTCACGATGACCAGCAGCAGCACATAGCCCGTCACGCCGACGAGCTTGCCCGCAAAAATCGACCAGGGCTTCATCGGCGAATTGAGCAGCAGCGCCAGCGTACCGCTGCGGCGTTCGCGGACCAGGGTCGTGGCGGGGAATGCGGGGGCCAGAAGCAGCAGCCCGACCATGACGCCGTAGCCAAACACGCTGAGCACCTGCTGCGACTCAATAGCCGACAACGTATTGACCCGGCTGTCACTGGGCCAGCGCAGCACGATCAGAATCGTCAGCACCGCCACAAGGCCCACCAGCAGCAACAGCGAGCGCCGCTGCCGCAGCACGCCGATGAGTTCCCGCTGAATAATCGGGTTGACCTGCATCAGGCGTTCCTTTCTGCTTTGCTGGCCTTGGCGTCGACCTCAGCGAGAGTTTTCGGGGGAGCGGCGTCAGCATCGCGCGTGACTGAGAGGAAGGCGTCCTCGAGGTCCAGTTCCTCCTCACGGAACTGGGCGATGCCAAAGCCCTGCCCCGCCAGAGCCGTGAGCATTACCGCCATCGCTTCATCATCGCGACTCGTACTGAATCGAACCGATCCTTCAGCGCGGGAGCCCGTGACCTCGGCACCCGGCTCAAGGTAGCCGGTCACAGCCTCTGCGACGCGTTCGACTTCCATCACACTCAGGAGGCTGATGACAAACATGCGCCGCTGCCGGACTTTCTGCATGATTTCTTCGAGGGTGCCAAAGGCGCGGAGCTTGCCCTGAGTGATGATGGCCACGATGTTACAGATGCGTGAGAGTTCGGGCAGGATGTGGCTGGTGACGATGAGGGTCTTGCCCATTTCCGCCAGTCGCAGCAGAATCTGCCGCATCTCAATACGAGCTTGCGGGTCCAAGCCGTTGGCGGGCTCATCGAGGATGAGCACCTGGGGATCGTGAAGCAGTGTCCGCGCCAGGCTGACACGCTGCTTCATGCCATGGGAAAGACTCTCTACGTAGCGATCCTTCATGTAAGTGGCGCCGGTGAGTTCCATGGTCTCATCGATGCGGCGGGATCGTTCCTTGCGGGGGATCTTGAAAGCAGCACCGAAAAAGTCCAGATACTCACGCACACGCATGTTGTCGTAGGAGCCGAAGATGTCGGGCATATACCCGATGAGCTGCTTGAGTCGGGCTACATCGTGCGAGCAGTCGTGGCCGGCAACACGCGCCATGCCAGCCGTGGGTCGCGAGAGTCCCACGAGGATTTTGATGGTCGTAGTCTTGCCCGCGCCGTTGGGCCCGATGAAGCCGAGAATCTGCCCGCGGTGCAGGCCGATGGTCAGGCTGTCTAAGGCGATGAAATCGCCGAAGCGTTTGGTGAG
The DNA here is from genome assembly GCA_041736565.1 of Phycisphaeraceae bacterium. Classification (GTDB taxonomy): domain Bacteria; phylum Planctomycetota; class Phycisphaerae; order Phycisphaerales; family Phycisphaeraceae; genus JBBDMX01. The sequence continues at coordinate 11,352 of JBGSTK010000174.1, forward strand.
GTTTTTGGTCTCGACGACCAGGGGGCTGCTCATATTGAACTCCGGGTGACTGCGATTGGGGTTGCTCGATGGGACTTCGGCTCTAACAAGGCGGAAAGCAGGAACGACGGCCGACGATCTGCGGCTCAACTATTGTGCGGGTTCGATCACACCCGTTACGGTGAGGCCTATGGATCGGATCTGCCAGGGTTGACCTACTTGGGCAGCATCCACTTCGCTGACATCTATGGTGACTTCGATGCCCTGATCCTTTGTCAGCAGCAGGCCCGTTTGATCAGCGACGTCAAAGGTCAACAGGCCGCTGGGACTTTGCACGACGTTGGCCGGGATGGTCGCGCCAGTATTGGGGGAGCCCGTGGGTTTGGACACAAGAGCGACGGTGCGCTGCGGGGCACGGATGTCCAGCAGCAGTTTCGCCGAACTCACCTTCAGGGGCAGTAGTGCTGCGGGAGGATCGAAACGAATGACCAATGACCCGCCCTGACTCACAGCGATCCACTCGCCGCGACTGGCGTCATAGACGGTTGTGAGCCTGGCGGGGGAACGTTGAGTGCGTGCCGGATTGCGGTTGCCCGCTCTGTTGCCATCGGATTCATCTTCGCGATCAGACCGCGACGCCCGGGGAATCGTAAAGGTCACGAATGCAGAGGGAATCGTGACGGTCGTGCCAGCCTTGGGCCGCTGGATGGGCAGTGGGAGGACGACGAGTGACTGGTCGATGCGTCGGGCTGCATCGCTTAAGCCGATGCCACTGCCGACTTCGGCGGTCCAGCCGAGCATCAGTGGCTGAGTGGTTCGCAGCGCCCTGATGGAGGGTTTGTCGCCTCCGCTTCCTAGGAGTTGGACGTAGAGTTTTTCGCGACGTCGCTGCTCTTCGCTGGCCAGACCCGCGCCCACAATGTACTGACCTGGGTCCGGCACATCTTCATCCGTCGCGGTGAACACGCCATCGGCAGCTATTCGCGGCAAAAGTATCCCACTGGGACCGATGAGCACCGCTTCGTGCAACGGGTCGTTACCGACGCGAACGTGGCCGCGAATTCCCTGAGCGTCGAAACTCAGCTGCCCCTGCGCCTCGGTTGGCAGCAGGCTGGTAGTCGCAAACTCCACGCCGGTGGTGACGCCCTGAGGCAACTGGAGGTTGTCCCAATGCCAGCGATCCAAATCGCTCCAGACCATGCGCAGGAGCTTGCCCCCGGTTTTGTCGGTCTGTGGCCAGGCTGCCCCGCCTGTCGTTGAGCCAAGGCGATCAGCCTCGGGACTGACACCGCCCGGGGGTTGGTAGAGTTGCATCGCCCCACGCATCACCGCCTGCCGCTGTCCCACGACGAGTTCAAGGGTCTGGGCACTAACGACGGTTTGAGGCGTCTGCCCCTGCGAGATCGTGCCGATGGCGACGAGTGATACAGCCGTCACGATGGCCAGCACCACCGCCACCCATCCGATGTGTTCCAAACGCCCCTTCCTGTGGAGCACCATGCCGCCCAACAGAAGCGCTACGCAAAACAACGCCAGAATGACCGCCACGGTCTCTCGCGTCACCACCTCGTAACCGATGTGCTCGCCAAGGAACGGCTGCCAATCAATCGCTGCAATCATCGGCTTGGGCGTCGTGAAGTGAATCTTGCCCAACTCCACAAGCGGGACGGTGGCGGTTTTGTCAGCTTGCACCCAAGCGCGGGCACCCAGCGTGGTCACCAGCATCTGGCCTTGACCCATGGGCATCCGCAGCGATGCGGGCCAGCCGTTGACCTTGTGGATGACCTCCATGCCCGGCGCCAGCAGGCGAACCATTTCGATGGGCCGTTCCACGCTGATGGTCAAAGGCTCCGGGGTTCCTTCGATGGTGAAGTCGGTGAGATTGACGCGATCGACGATCTGCGGTTTCCAACTGGCACCCAGCAGGGATTGAACATCGCCGACGGGTGTGCGATCGAGCATGATCCAGACGCGACCCCCGGCAATGATCCATGCACGCAACGCGGCGCTTTCCGCAGCTCCCATATCAGACAAGTCGCGGGCAATGAGCAACGTGTCCAGCGCTTCATAACCCGCCGCCACGGGTGGGAGTGCCGAGGGCCGCAACACGCTGACGGACTTGCCCACTTCCGCTGCGATCTGCGCCGCCACAGCCGCATCGGCGCTTTCGTCACCAGCCCGGCTGTCGGTGCTGTCACTGATCATCATGGCGGTGGAAACCGCGCGCGTTTCGTGAAGCAACAGCGCGGGTTCCTGACCCAGCAGCGTTTCGCCTCCACTGCCGCTGGCGTCGATGAGCCGACCCGTGGCACCCACGCTGCGCGAGTCGGGATCGCGGGGATCCGTGTCAGGTGCTCGCAGAGGTGCCCATGTGCGACGCACAGCCTGAGGAGGGAGGATCATGGGCCGGGCATACTGCATGTCGGGCAGGCGATCAACGGCGATCACCCCCAGCAAGTGGCGGGTCTGATCGCTGGGATTGCGCACGGTGAGATGAACCAGACCCCATTGATTGTCGCGAAACTTACCCACGCCCGCCCCCATGCCGCCGACTGAAAGCGTTGGCTGGGGCGACGCTGTTTGCGCAGCGATCTCGCTGACGAGCAAACCGGTCATGAGCCACGTCAGACAACACAAACAACAAAGGAGGCGATAAGACATTCACTGCTCCGGCGACCCCGCGGTGAAATCGAGGTCAGATGCGTCCCGCCATGATAGAGAATCATGGCGATGTTGCCAGCTTGCCCGTTGCACCCGCGGCGATGAGCGGTACCAGCGGGCCAAGCGCCGCTGCTTCCACCCCGATCTCCCCTGTCTTCCATCATAAATGGTCAGTGCCGTCGGCGTCGCAATAACGTCGGCAACAACCATCCGATGAGCACACCCGCGCCCAACGTCAGGCCGAGGATGACAATCAAAGGGGCATCGATGGTCACCAGAAACAACCTGATTCGCACCGATTGGCTGTTCTGGAACATAACGGTCAGTGCCCCGGCCAGGGCAATGATCACCACGACGAGTCGAAACCAGTTTTTGGTGGTCATGGGTCGCCCCTGTTTCATGGTGTCATCAGCGGACTAGCGGCTCAAGACATAAAGATACTCAAAACCCCGAGGTGTGCCCACTCGGCGCATCCCGCGCCCCGGATTCTCCCCCCCGGGGGTTCCACGGACGTCCCCCCTAATTCGTTTTCAACGCGAAGGCGCGAAGGTCGCGAAGGTCGCGAAGCAGGAAGATTGCATTAACCACCAAGGCACAATGGTCGTTCCTGCACCTCTCCCGCAGCAGCGGGGGAGGCTGGGTGGGGGCATAGCTGCAAGGGCGATCTGGACTGGACTTCCCCACATCCGGTGGGCTCGACTGCATCGCCTTCGCGTCCTTCGCGTACATCGCTCCTTCGCGGCAAAAACGAATGCCCCAGACATCGGGGCATCGTATTGCGATCACGCATCACTGGTGGTCCCGCTGTGGCACGCAAAGCCTTTGCCACTGCCACCCGGCGGGCATTACGGGGAGAGCTGAATCGGAAAACGACTAAGCAGTGAGATACGTACAACAATCGTCGCGAGCAGCACAATGGCACACACCTTGACGCTCCAAACCAGCTTGCGGTGTCTCGCATAAGCAGTTGAGCGAGAAAACTCACGACAGAGAGCCAATGCAGTGGCTCCCATGAAGGGGCCGATCATCAGCGCTGGCACGATCATTCCAGCAAATGGGCTGAAGAAGGCACCAATGAAAAGACAATGAGCCAGCAACAGCCATCTCAGTGTTGTAGCAGAGATGGGTCGTGAAGACTGCGCAGGAAGCCGCGTGGCCATTGTGTAGAAGCCTAACGGAATGCCGTTCACTGGCCGCGGCCGCGCCGACGACCATTCGAACTACGGTAAACGTTCCGCGGCCGCGGTCCAGCGCAACAGCGGGTTATGCGACATTGTAGTACGCCGCGAATATGCCGCGATTCTTGAGACGCGACATATCCTGCTCGACGCCTGGCTGGGCGAAGCGGGCCCAGAAAGGATCGAGCGCGCGGGCGCGGTCGAGAAGCCGCTTGCCTTCTTCTTCCGTCGCGCCTGGGAAGTCATACCAGAACAATTCCATTCCCAGCCCGAACGCCCAACAGAAGTCTGCGTCTTCGGCAAGGCGGTTCGCGTACTGTCGGTACAACTCCATGAAGCGGTCCGCGTAGCGCTGAACTGGCAGCGCTTTCTGCATGCGCGCGTCCTCATGTGCGGCGTACCACAGGTTGAATCCCAAACGACGGACGACCTCCGGGTCTACCGGATCCGCTGCCAGGCGAGCTTCGAGCGCATTGATCGCCGCCGGATAGTCTTCGCTGACTTCGAGGTCGTGGATTTGCGGCCAAGATGGGGGTTCGGCCGGATGTCGCATAACAGTAATTAGATGGATCCGTCTAACACCCCAGAAACGCTCCGGGGGTCAGTATAACATTCCCGCAAGCGCGGGAGATGGTTGTTCGTGAGCCAGTTTAACATCCTCATGAGCGGGCAACGAGTGCTTGAGTCGTTTGTTATCGGCCAGGTGGCTTTGCCGTGCGTGTGCATCGCCTTGCATCCTTCACGGGGGTTCTTCGAGACCTTACCGACTTCCGCAAGACCTTTACCGACTTCCGTCGAGACCGTTAGGGCTCCCTAAAGAGTCGTTAGGACTCCCTAAAGGGTCGTTAGGGCTCCCTAAAGGGTCGTTAGGGCTCCCTAAAGAGTCGTTAGGGCTCCCTAAAGGGTCGTTAGGGCTCCCTAAAGGGTCGTTAGGGCTCCCTAAAGAGTCGTTAGGGCTCCCTAAAGGAGCGTTAGGGCACCCGTAGAAACGTTATGGGCTTCCGTCGAGACGTTAGGGAATTCCTTATTCCATCGAGACTTAACACGGTTGCGCAACTGGCTTTGCGGTTTTGGTCGGGGGGTTGACGGGGGCGAAGGAGGGGTGAGGGACGGGGAAGGGAGGGTTGTGACGATGGGCAGGATTCTGTCGGGGTGAACGAATTTGACGAGTTTCTGGTTAAGTCGCTTGCGGGGCAGGACGATGGTCAGGGATGGAACGCCTGTGATGTCACGAGTGTTCGCGACACGGGCGCTTTATTGATAAGCCCCAATGCGGACAATTTCCGCGGGAGTGTGCGACATGAGCAGCAAGGACTATCTGGCTTTGCGTGAAGCGGACTTGCTTGGCTGGAGTAAGAATCTGTCTACCAAGTTGTTGGCGGCGCCGGGGGACTATGGGATCACGGGCCAACAGGCGACGGATTATAACCAGGCGCAGATGGCGTTTACTTCGGCCTTCAACACAGCACAGGACCCGGTGACGCGGAGCAAGCCGTTTATCGATGCCAAGAATGATAAGAAAAAGGCGTTGATTGGCGCTTCCCGGGCGCTGGTGGCGATGTTGCAGGTCTCGCCAATGATGACCGGCGAGAAGCGTGGGATGCTGGCTATTACTATTCGGGATCGCACGCCTACGCCAATTGGGCCGCCTACTGAGACGCCGATTTTGGAGGTGCTGCGTGTGCAGGGCAACCTGATTAGCCTGCGGGTGTGGCCGACGGGCAGTGAGAGCGGGGCCAAGCCCGCGGGTGTGCGTGGTGTGCGGCTCTGGAAGTTTGTGGGTGAGGATTCGCCCAGCGATCTGCGTGAGTATGTTTTTGCCGGATCGAGCACCAACACGCGGCCGCAGATCATGATGCCTGAGGGCACGGCGGCCAACACGAAGGTGTGGATCATCGCGGCGTGGTTCAACCCGCGTGACCAGGCGGGTCCGGCCTGCCCGGCGGTGTCGGTATGGACCAACCATGCGGCGG
>JBGSTK010000175.1:0-12239 GCA_041736565.1 Phycisphaeraceae bacterium
TGAAAAAGAAAAATCGCAACTGGTGATTCAGCGCCTCGTCGCTTCGCTGGCGGATATGACGATTCCCGAGGCGCGGGCTGCCGTGTTCAAGATGCTCGATGCACGCCTGGCGGTGCACACAGCGCAGCCGGACCTTTCGCCAGCACCCGAGTATGAGGCCTTGCGTCTGGTGCTGCGTCGCATGGCGATCAACGCCGCCAGCCGCACCGATGCCGATGTGCGTAGCGCCGCCAAGGCTCTGCTGGCTTATCTGCAGATGAGTGCCGCGCGTCTCGAGCAAGGTGGGCTCGACAGCGCCACGACCGCCGACTTCAAGCAGATGGCGCGTCTCGCCGCCGAGTGGCTGCCCTGGACGGCCCGCACGCTCAACGCCCCGGCCCAACCGCGTGACATGCTCCCCGCCGTCGATGCCGACCGCTGGAGCGAAGTGCGCCTCATCGCCAACGAGTGGGCAACAACGCTGGTCGCGGCACCCTACGCGTCGTGAGAATCGCGGGGCGCGCGGCGCGGGACTACCATTACCCCATGCCCTCCGACCCCACCGACCCAACCGACCCAACCGGCATCATCATCGTCGATCACGGCTCGCGCCGCGACCAGAGCAACGCTATGCTCGAAAGCGTCGTGGCTCGCTACCGCACCACCTCACGCCACCAAATCGTCGAGCCGGCGCACATGGAACTCGCTGAGCCCACCATCGCCCAGGCGTTTGACCGCTGCGTAAAACAAGGTGCCACACGCATCGTCGTCATGCCGTTTTTTCTACTCCCCGGCAAACACTGGGATCAGGACATCCCCCGCCTGGCGCAACATGCAGCCGACGCACACCCCGGCATCAGCTTCCTGGTCACCGCGCCCATCGGCCTCGACCCCATGATGCTCCAAGTCATCGAAGCCCGCATCGACCGCTGCCTGGGCCACGCCACGGGACAACTCGACGCCTGCGAACTCTGCGCGGGCAGCGACAAATGCATGATGCACGGAAGCGACGCAGGCGCCCAGTAAGCACGATCAACGCGCTCCCCCCAAGCCGGTCCCTTCAGGGCCGGATTCCGAGATTCCCAAGATTCGCCCCGGAGTCCCCGCCGGGAATTCCACAGATCCCCCGCGCCTACCGCTGATCACTCAGCAGCGCGGCACCGTTGCCCTTGATCTGCCCCGCATCGACGCTGGGCCCGCCACTACCCGTGTGGAGGATGCGGCTGTAGTGAGTCGCGGGGATACCGTTGGTGCGATACGACACCGCGATGCGTCCACGTTCGTTGGTAAACGCTGGCACCGTCGGCGCATGTTCTTTCCTGCTGCCCAATGTATAGAGCAAGCCGCCGAAGAGCTCGAACTTCCCGCCCCCGCGATTGAGAAACGATGGTGTGCCTTGCGCCGCATCCTTGCTGCCGCCGGTTGAAGACTCCATCTTGAAGCCCAGGATCCACGATGTCCCAGCGTTGACAAACAGCGGCCGATCACCGAACTCCGCGTTGAGTTGCCGGGCCCAGAGCGTGTGGCCCACACCGATGTCGTAGTCCTTGCCGATCACGTCGACGATGTGCGTCTTGCCCTTGCCCGTCGCCTTGTAACCTTCCCCGTGCTGATCGCCGTGACGCAACACAAACGTGCGGTTGCTGACATGGTCGATGCGGCCATCGACATACATGTGCTCCAGCACCACCACCGGCGATGAGCCTTCCTCAATGCGAAGCGCGACCTTGTTATCACCCACTGCCTGAATGTGCCCGTTCATGCCCCACAGCAGTTTCAACTTGCCCCGCAGAATCAGCGGCTGATCCAACGGAATCGCTTTGAGCGGCTTAACGCAGATGTACTCAGCGCCCGCATCAATCTGTGCCTGCAACTCCGCGCGGGTCTCACCCGCTACCACCCATTTGTCACTCGCGCCGGGACGCACCAGCGGGATATCTTCAATCGGCAAATCGAGCGGCACAGCGGCACCACCCGGGACGTTGAGCATGAAGCCCTGATCATGACGCGCCACTACCGTCGCTTTGTCCGCCAGCGCCGGGAGATCAGTGCCATCCTTCCGCGTGTCACGCACTACCTTGCCATAGCCCTCGACCGTTACTCGGCGAAGGTTCATCATGCCGCTGCTTTCGATGGCCGCCATCTCACCCGTGCCCGTGCCGATGATCGTGCTGTCGAGCAGGCAGAGCATGTTGTGGCCCGAGCCGGATTTGTAGAACGGCACGTTGCCTTCGAAGTGGACCTTTCGCATGGTCACGACGTTCTGATTGTTGGCCACGCCGATGCCGCGCTGCCGCTTCATGCGGATGTTCTCAAACGTCATGCCGTACTGATAGTGGTTAAGCGCGATGCCCCGATCAAAGCCGTCGATTTCGACGTCCATCACCATCGCTGGGCCCGGCCACCAGCGGGTCAGGTCGATACCCGTGTGGCCGCTGCCTTGGGGGGCGCGGACGGTGACGTTGTCGATCGTGCCGCGGTTGCTCGAGCAAAAGTCGATGGCCGTCGCACCGGGATTGCCCTGCCCAACATCGACGGTGAGATTCAGCACACCATGGCGAAACGCGCGATTGCCGCCGCCCGCGTAGTTGTCACGCTTGTCGCCCTCGGAGCCCGTGGCGATGACCCACTTGGGCTTCGAGGCATCGGTGTAGCCCGGCGCGTTATCCGCCAGCTTGATCACCGTACCGCTGCGCGTTTCGCCGATGAGCACCATCATCGACCGCCACCCCGCGCTCCATACCTTGCCCTGCTCGCGGCCCTCAGCCATCACGCGACTCTCAATCGGCCCAGTGACTTTGTACGTGCCATCGGGGAAATAGAAAAACGGATTGGAGCGGTAGCGCGACTTGTCGATGTTTTCGGATATCGCCTTGACGATGGCAGCCGTGTCATCCGCGACGCCATCGCCCACCGCGCCGTAGTCCTTGACGTTGACGACCCCCGTGCCCTCCGGCGGCACGAACCGCCATTCACGTGCGGCGTGCACCGTCGTCGTCGCACAAAGTAGAAAGGCTGCGACCAGCGCGACAGCGCCCCGGGAGAAAGCGCCTCTGCCGCTCAGGGTGTTCATGTGGGTCATCATGTTCCTTTCGTTTTAAGTGGATCCAAAACCTGATCCCCCAAGCCGGCCCCTTCAGGGCCGGATTCCCCCCCCCCCGGATTCCCCCCGATTCCCCCTATAACCTCAACGCACAACCCCCGTCTCATCATGCACCCGCCCCATCCCCCGGCTCGGGCGGAGCCTCTCCCTCCCAACGCGCCTGCAATCCATCAATACCGCTTCATCTCGGTGGCGGAGTATGCTACGTCCTGCGTCTCGGAAGGGCTGCGCAATTCGACGTGGCCATCGACAAAAGCCACGCCAGCCTTGCCTTCAAACGGTGCCCCCGCCGCATGGTGCGAGCCGATGCCATCCAACGGCACACCAGGCGGACCATTGCTGGTGCGGAAGTCCGGATCGTCCAGCGGCACGCGATAGTAAAGCAGATTGTCCCACGTGCTCTGCTCAGCAAAACCCAGCGTCTGGCTGGGGCGAGTCACACCATTCAGATCGCCCGAGTAATGAGCCCGCATCTGCGAACCCCATGGCCCGTTGGCATTTGCCCCATTGATGTTGATGCCCAAATACGAATTGAAGGTGTAGTTGAAAAGCATGTCGGCATCGGTGTGCTGGCAGTACCCCGAGCGATTGTCCGCGTTGAGACTCTGAAAGCCCTGCACCGTCGGACAGACGTAGACCTTCTTGTTCTCGATGTACGAATACAGCACGCCCGCCTCGATGTCGGATCGCGCCGGTTCATGCCAGCCATGAACGCTGAAGCTCCTCATGAGAATCCAGTACCGCCCCGCCGCGGGACGATCGCGCGAGTCCGCAGCGTAGGCATGCTGCCCCAGCATCAGTTGCCGCATGTTGGCGTTGCACAACACAGTGCGTGCCGCCTCGCGCGCTTTACCCAGCGCCGGCAACAGCAGCGCGACGAGCAGCGCGATGATGCTGATGACCACCAGAAGTTCGATCAAGGTAAATCCGATTCGATGTCGATGGTGCATAGGGTTGCCTCAGTAAAGTCTGTCAACGTCATCCCCTGGTCGAACTCCCCCTCAAGCCGGACCCTTCAGGGCCGGATTCCCCCCGCACACGTCTGGCCCAGATGGAACGCAAACGCCACCGCCACCGGCGGACACGTGCCGCCAGCGTCATCCAATTTGTCCAACAGCATCTCCGCACCCAATCGCCCCACTTGCACATCGGGCACCAGCATCGTCGTCGTGCTCAAGCCCATCTCCTGATCGACGCGGATATCAAAACTGGCAATCGAAAGGTCGCCCGGCACGCTCAGCCCGATGAGCCTCGCCGCGGTGTGCATGATCCGCGACTCACGCCCGACGTAGCCCACCACTGCCGTGGGTCGATCATCGCGCCGCAGCATCGCCATCGCCGCATCCAGCGCCAGGCCGGTCTCGAACTCTTCGCGACTACCTCGACGCCGAGGCGTCAGACCCGCCTCACGCATTGCATCTGCATAACCCGCGTGACGATCCACGCCGCTGTAATGCCAGGCTGGCTCCACCAGCGAATGCGTGAAGTCCACGAAGTCGATGCGGCGATGACCCATGGCGATCAGCTCGGCTGTCAACGTTCGTGCCGCGCCGAAATCATCGGGGTAAACACAGTCCGCCTCCTGCTTGGAGTTGAGCCAGACCAGCGGCAAATCCGCCAGCCCCAGCAGGTCGATCATCGCCTGCGGAATCTGCGCGTTGTAGTTAATCAGCAGGCCATCGCTGGTGAGTTGCCGCAGCATCTTGGGCACGAAGCCCGCATCGGTGAGCTGGGCATCAGGCATGGCTTCGATGAGCAGGTGCAGATCGCGCGATCGCAACGCCTCCTGAATGCCATCGAGCGTGGCACCGGAAGTGATGCTGCGGGTGCCCAGCGTGCTCAGGAGCAGCGCGATGCAACCGGTCCGGCCGGTGCGGGTGGATCGTGCCGCGGTATTGGGTCGATAGCCCATCCGCTGGGCCGCCTGTTCGATTCGCAGCCGCGTCGCTTCGGCCACGTAACGGTGCCCCGACAACGCACGCTGAACGGTCATGAGCGACACGCCCACCTCCCGCGCCACATCGGATTGCGTGGCAAAAGAGGGTCGTTGTTGGGGCGTTGCGGTGACCATATGTCATACGATATCTGATAACGTATGACAAAGCAAGCCTTACGCGGGGAAACCGCAATAAAAAGCCACTTTCGATGCATCAGAAGCCTAGGCCGTGCCCAAGCCGCGGATTTGTCGGCCGAGGAAGACTGGGATATCTATAGGCGACCCCCCCCCGGAGCATCCGATGACCACGTCCCTGACCATGGCCCTTTTGAGCACCCTGTTGATGATCGTGGCGCTTCTGGCGGCAGCGGCATGGGCGGTGACACCCACAGGCGATGCCTTGGCTAGCGATGCTCTCGCAGAAAATACCCCGCCTGACGACGCCTCCACAGCCACCCCCACAGGCGGCGCACTCACCGGCGAACGCTTCCGCGTCATCATCTCCTCCGACATCGGCGGATCGGACCCCGACGACTTCCAGTCCATGGTCCACTACCTCGTCTACGCCGACCTCTTTGACACCGAGGGCCTCATCTCCTCGCCTCCCCACGCCGGTCGCAAGGAGCACATCCTCGAAACGCTGGCCGCCTATGAGAAGGACTACCCCAAGCTCAAGCGTCGCTCGGATCGCTTCCCCTCACCCCAGGCATTGCGAGATGTGACGAAGCAGGGCTCGATCGACGTCGCCCCACCCGAAGGTTTCGCCCAGGCCACCGAAGGCTCACGCTGGATCGTCCAACGCGCGAGATCCGAGGATGACCGCCCGCTGTGGATTCTCGTCTGGGGTTCGATCACCGATGTGGCGCAGGCCGTCCACGATGCACCAGACATCAAGCCCAAGCTGCGGGTCTATTCCATCGGCTCGTGGAACACGCGGATGGACCCAGCCGCGCGGAAATACCTCGTCAAGCATCACGCTGACCTCTGGATGATCGAAGCCGACGCGACCTTCCGCGGCATGTTCGTCGGCGGCGATCAAACCGGCGACCTCGACAACACGACGTTCATTGCGCAGCACGTCAAGGACCACGGTGCGTTAGGCAACCTGCTGACGAGCAAAAAGGCGGACCTCAAGATGGGTGACACGCCCTCGGTCCTCTACCTGCTGCGCGGCAAGGCTGATGACCCAACCGCTGAACATTGGGGCGGTGCGTTTGTCCCGCGAAACACGGGCGCATCGCACTGGACTGACAACCCTGATGAGGCAGTGAGCGAGCGGAACTACAAGGGCGCCAAAACCGTCAACCGCTGGCGCAGTGCGTTCCTTCGCGACTGGCAGCAACGCATGGACATGCTGCGCGATTAGCCCCGTCACAAGCGCGGCCTTACACCAGCGCAGCCTCCCATCATTCCCGCGCCACCGCCACATTGTGACCCGCATCGCGCAGCACGCGCTCACGCTCCGCCAGCATCAAATCGTGATCCGTCATCATGTCCGCCAATTCCTCAAACGTCACCCGAGGCTCCCAACCCAGCACAGCCTTGGCCTTGGCGGGATTGCCCAATAACAAATCAACCTCTGCGGGACGGAAATACTTCGGGTCGATCTCCACGAAATCTTTGTAATCCAACCCCACCCGCCCAAAAGTCCGCTCGCAAAATTCACGCACGCTGTGCATCTCACCCGTAGCCACCACAAAATCATCAGGCGTGTCCTGCTGCACCATCCGCCACATCGCCTCGACATAATCACCCGCAAAACCCCAGTCACGCTGCGCATCGAGATTGCCCAGAAACAGTTTCTTCTGCAGCCCGTGCTTGATGCGACCGACCGCACGCGTGATCTTGCGAGTCACAAATGTCTCACCTCGCCGCGGGCTCTCGTGATTAAAGAGAATGCCACACGATGCGTGAAGGTCGTAGCTCTCACGATAGTTCACGGTGATCCAATGCGCGTAAACCTTCGCCACACCGTAAGGCGACCGCGGATAGAACGGCGTCGTCTCAGTCTGAGGCGTCTCCACCACCTTGCCAAACTGCTCCGAACTCGAAGCCTGGTAGTAACGAATCTGGTAGCCCACCGCTTCCTGAAAATCACGCACCGCTTCCAACAGCTTCAACGCACCAACACCCGTCACATCCGCAGTGAAAATCGGCTGATCGAAACTCACACGCACATGGCTCTGCGCACCGAGGTTGTAAACCTCCGTCGGCCGAGTCTGCCGCAACAACCGCGAGAGACTGCTGGCATCCGCCAGGTCAGCGTAATGCAAGCGGAGTCTCGCCCCGCTTTCGTGCGGGTCCTGATAGATGTGCTCGATGCGCTCGGTGTTGAAACTGCTGGATCGACGGATCACGCCATGGACTTCGTAGCCCTTGGCCAGAAGCAGCTCGGCGAGGTACGAGCCATCCTGCCCCGTGATGCCGGTGATCAACGCACGTTTGGGATTCATAGCCATGTTCGGTCTCCTTGCCAACGATGTTATCGGCCAAGCGACGGCGAAGCTCCAAGGTACCATGAGAATCACGCCAGTGAACAACTTCCTAAAGAGCCGCGCCCAAAGGAAGCGGTCCGGCCCCATCTTCACCACCGCCCAACCCGCACCTGCTGATCCACGAGTTCCAGATTCCGCAACAGATACCGCAACGCATCACAAAGATGATCCGGCCCATCCTTCACCGGCGTTTCATTCCGCAGGTGCTTAGCGTCAAAACGATAGCGTGAAATCGCCGCGATGAGCTGCGTACAATCCGCACTGATCTGCAGCGTGCCTCGATCCAGCCGGCGGCGAATGCGCTCGATGCCAGGGCGAATCAACTCACTGGCCGCACGCACGCGGTAGCCCCGCCGCCGAAGCACCTGGATATCACTCAGCCCAGAGTGGCTGTTCCGCTGCGCCCCTGCGGGATCCACACCCAGCCAGGTCGGCCGAGGCAGACCCCGCGCTTCGATCCGCGGCAAGTTCTGATCCAACGTCAAACCCTCGGCCACATACTCCGCAAACACCTCGACCCGATGATCCATCGGCGACTCTTCCGCCTCACCCACCACTCGCGCCCAAAGCATCACCAGCGGGCTACGCAAACCGAAGTCCATGCCTGCAATAATCAGCGCGGCCTCGCCTTCATTCCGCGCGTCGCCCGCGCTTCGCTCTGTTTCCGCGCTGCTTTGCACGACATGCCGACTGGTGTCGAAGTCGGGATACACCAGTTGCTCAAGCGCGGGACGCTCGCACATCATCTCATTGCGCCAAAGCGCATTGCTGCTGCGACGACGCGCGGTGATCAGGTCATCGACGGGCACAAACCCGCCCGCAACCTTGGCGCGACCCTGACAGTCCTCCCACAGCGCACAGCCGCCGCAGGGTCGATCCGCAGAGCAACGCTCGATGACATCCAGAGCACACCACTTAAACGCCGGTGCCGTGGTCGTGGCGCTGGCGTTGCCATCCGCGGGCCAGAGCGTATCCATCAACCCGCCGACGTTGTGCATCGTGGAGATCGCCTCGATCCCGCCAGCCACCACATGCCTCCCGCAGCGCGCACTGCGGATGGTGAGTTGTGCGGCCTTCCACAGATCGGGGTCGATGTCATCGAGTTCATCGCAGCGGAGCTTCTGCACGCGCCGCCCCCGCACCGAACGCTGCGATCCCGCCAGCAGTTCGACGCGACTGCCGTTGATGAGCCGCACGCTCTGCCGCGTCGGCTTGACCGCTAGCAGAGGCATGAAATACGGCGTCTCAAGCAGGTCCAGCAAGTAACCAAACATCCGCCGCGACTGCTCAAGACTCCCCGCCATGATGCACAGACTGATCCCCGGCTTGAAGATCAGATCCAGCAGCGTGGCAGCCGCGGCCAGCATCGTCTTGCCACCGCCTCGACTCGCCCACACGATGCAATCGCCCCGGTCAAAGAAGCTGTGACACAGATAGTCAAACGGCGCCGCGTGCCCGGGCACAATCGCCTCACGAGGCACCGAGAGCTTCAACAACCTCCCAACAAAACGATGCAACCCCTCCGCACTCCGCGGCTCATGTTGCAACAGTTCACGATACAACCGACGTTGATTAGCACTAATAGTTGACATGACATAACTCACAACAAGGTAATGGTTGAAATGACTACCGACGGGCATCTGTATGACGAGCCGGAAGCGTTAGCGACGGAGTATTGGTTCGAGACATCATCACCGCCGCTTCCCGCGCCTCTTCCTACTCGCCACCTTGACCTTGGGCCTAATCACCGCCCCAACCCCATCATCCCCCTCGCTCCCATCCCCCCCATGCAGCGCCGCCAAAAACTCCGCCGTCCCCGCGTCCTCCCCACCCTCATCGCTGCCCGCAGCCCGCTTGAGTTCGAGGCGAAGCAGATCGATGCACGCCTTGCGCGAAAGCTCAGGCTCGTAGCTGGTCTCAGCGCCATCATCACCGCGTGCCATGCTGATGAGCCGCAGCGCCGCGGAGCCTCGGAATCGCGACAGCAGCAATTGCGTCTGCAGGTCCGCCAGACGGCAGAGGTTGATCACCGTGCGACCATGCGCACCGTTCTCAAGCCAGTCTGCAAGATTCGTGAGCGAGAGGTGATATTTCTTCGCCAGCGCTTCGATATCCATTTGCGACATGACGACATCATGAAGCAGTTGACGGGAACGTTTGCTGGAGAGTCTCTGATTGGCCATGGGAGATTCCTTTTCGTAAGAGGTGGGAAATACGTTGATGCGGGGAGGTACGTAGTGATGTGAGGAAGTCGCTCAAACCATCGCGCAGAGCTTCATCAGCGCCACGCTGCGGTCAGCATCGAGTTGCGAAAGTCGCGCTTGAAGTTGACGCCGATGTTCTGGCAACAGGAAGAAGACGACAGGTTGGGGCATGGTTTCCACCGCGTCGGGTGCCTGAGCAACAGGCGTCGGCGGCGGCTGCGCCAGGCGTAGGAAATGCGCGATGTGTCGCGCCTCCTCGGGCAGGCGTTGCGCCAAAGCAGCAGCATCGCGCCGCTGCGCAGTGGCCAGCGCCGCGATCAACGCAGCACGTCGCCTCGGATCATCGCGGCCCTGCAGGCAATTGAGCGTCGCCAGCAGTTCCAACGCCTGGACATCATCGACTCGCCAGATGTCGCACCGTGCCGTCGCACGCCCCAGCCGCGATAACACCTTGGCGCGATGGTGGCCGTCGAGAATCTCATAGCGATCCGCCACCTCGCCGCGCTGCGTTAAAGAACACACAAGCGGCCGCACAATCAACGGCGGATAGCGATCGTGGTCCGCCAGATGTGCCGCGAGTTTCTCCATCGCCGCAGGCGACATGACGTTGCTGTTAAGCGGGTGAGCCTGAAGTTGCGAAAGCGGAATGTCGGTAAGCGTGGGCATGGTGGGTTCCTTTACGTTCGAGTTGCGATGAAGTATGCGGGTGGACACAGGAGGCGTAGGCGTGCCGCGGCGAAGATTTGCGTGGTGGTGATGTCACTGCCTTGGTGGCGGAGGCTGCGATACCACCGGCGGAGTTGGGTCTCGATGAATCGCTGCTTGCTCGGCGCTAGTTGTTGAAGCGCAGCTTCAACGCGCGTGGGCAGGACCAATTGCGCGGGGTCGATGCCGACCTCCTCCAAAGCCGCAGCCAGCTTCGCATCGTGCGCGTGCGGTGCCCGGCGATACATGGTCATGCCCGCGCGGGCAAAGAAGGGATTGACCAGTCCCATGACGGCGATGGCCTCGGTGTAACGCGTGGTCGCCGAGGCGAGCGCAGCGCTCACGAGTCGCACCGCCAGGCCCGAGCCGCGCCAGGGCGGCGCGACGATGACGCGACTGATGCATCGCACCTCCGCGTTGAGCAGAAGCGCCCGCTGCGTCGCATCAGCAAGCCCGGCATAGCGACCACCCAACGCCTCGTCACGCAATCGACAGGCCAACGCCGGCAAACTCTCAACCAGCACCGCCACCACCTGCCCGCGCGGCCGACGAGGAACGAAACGCTCCGCAGCAGTGGGCTCATCATGCCGCAGCGTAAGAATGCGGCTCATCGTGGCAGGCCGCTGCCCACGATAGTGGTAAGGCGCCAGCGCCTGATAGTCCGCCAAAGTGCCCGTGCTCAGATGCAGTTGCATGATCGGTCTCCTTCAAAATTTTCGCGACGGAACTTCGAGGGCTCAACGACGACAACAATCCCGACGAGTCAGCACGTGAACCTTGCCGGGCGTGATCTCGACGAGCACATCGGGCGCGAGTGATTCGAGCAAGTCATCATGCGTGGTGGCGACGATGAAGCAGCATTGCCGGGCGATCTCAGGCCGACGCATCCAGCGATGCAGATTGGCGGCAATGGCGCGGGCGGTGATGCGATCCAGCGTGGCGGCAAACTCATCGGCGAGGATCACCGTCATGCTGCGCTCCGTAGTGGATGGCGGCGCATCCCGCTCTGCTGTTGCGGTCGTCGCGGCTGTGACGTGCAGCATGGCTTGCGCCAATCGCAGACGAAAGCGCTGACCCTCCGAAAGCTCATCGGGCTTTCGCAGCATCACAAACGCATCGTTGAGCCCAGCCAGTGACAAGGCTGCGAGCACTGCATCAAGCGTCGCAGCGGGCAGTGCATCGACCAGGGCTGCGGCGGGCAACGTCGCCAAGTCATCAAGCCGCAGCACCTCCACGCCCGGCTGCCCCGCGAGACTGCGAGCGATGAGCCGAAGCAGCGTGGTCTTACCGCCACCGCTTGCACCAGTGATGAACACGATATGACCCGGCTCAAGGTCGAGCGTCGTATGCGGAATGATGGTCTGCGAACCCGCAGCTTCGAGGTCCAGGCCAAAGAGGGCAGCGAGTTGCAGCACCCGTGGCGTAGGCGTGGGAGACGAGACGACAACGTGATGAAGATCAAGCGTGGGCATGGGATTTCTCGGTTGGGGGTTGACGAAAGATGAGCGAGGTGAAGAAGCACGAACAACGCAGCGGAGAGGTGATGACGAAGCGGGAAGAAAGGCGCGAGATGGGCGAGATGAAATCGGACGCAGTGCGTTACCTCACAACCCCCGCCAGCACACTCACCGTGCGGACGATCTGTCGAACGCGGTGGATGGTGAGGTTGGTTTCGGCGGCGGCGTTGCGGATGCTGCGACCGGCGTGGATGACGAGTTGTGCGACGCTGAGCGTGCGCGGCTCGAAGCGGTGGGCATGCGTCGCCAGGTAGCTGAAGCGCGGGTCACGCAGGCGGGCGATGATTCGCGCCAGATGCC
>JBGSTK010000181.1:0-5003 GCA_041736565.1 Phycisphaeraceae bacterium
ACGCGCGGGCTTAGAACCTCTACGCGCGGGCTTAGAACCTCTACGCGCGGGCTTACGCCCCTAAAGTCCGGGCTTACGCCCTTTAAATCAAGTCTTATGCCCAAAAAGCCCGGGCCGGCGCAACGCAAGCGCGCGTCCCAGCGACCCAACCGCGCTCGCAAGCGACGTAACTTTATAGACGAGTGCCCGCCCCACCCACCCCCCCCCGGACACCGCCCCTCGTGGTCCGCCTACTCAACCATGGCCCCACACTCCGGGGGCCCATTTTGCGGGTTGTGAAGCCCCCCCTCCCCCCCGGAAAATGGGCAGACTCACGGGCGTCGTTATCATGCTTCCATGCCGATGGAGTTGCTTATCCTGGGTTCGGGCACCAGTGCGGGGGTGCCGATGATTGGCTGCGATTGCGCGGTGTGCCGCTCTGATGATCCGCGCGATGCCCGCAGTCGTGCCAGTGTGATTGTCAGCTACCCCGACGCGACCTCGCCCGATGGGCGGCGGCGGTTCCTTATCGACACTGCGCCGGAGCTTCGGCTGCAGATGGTGCGTCACGGCATCTCTCGGCTTGATGGCGTGATCTTCACCCACGCCCATGCCGACCACATCCTGGGCGTGGATGACTTGCGGCGATTTAATGCGGTGATGCGTTCGCACCTCAATATTTTCGCCGATGCGCGGACGACGGTGATCCTGCAGGAGATGTTTCGTTACATCTTCGAGCCGCACAACAACGTCAACCAGTCGTTCGTGGCGACGCTGCGGCCGCACGTGCTGCACGCCGGGGCCACGTTTGAGTTGTACGGTGCCCGCTGGACGCCGCTGGCATTGATGCACGGCAAGCTGCCGATCCTGGGCTTCCGCGTGGACTGGTCGGGCGATCATGGCCCGGCTTCACTGGCGTATTGCACGGATGTGTCAGCAGTACCCGACGAGACGCTGCCGCTGTTGGAGGGCGTGGATGTGCTGGTGCTTGATGCCCTGCGTTTTTCGCCGCACCCGACGCACTTGAGTATTGAGCAGGCGTTGGCGGTGGTGGATCGGGTTAAGCCGCGACAGACGTACTTCACGCACATCGCGCATGATGTAAGTCATGCCGAGGTGGATGCGACGCTGCCGAAGGGCGTGAATCTGGCTTATGACGGGCTGTTGGTGAAGATTGGCTGAGGCGCGGGACTCAGGCCTCGCCCATCAGTTGGCGCAGCGCTTCGCGGACATCGGGCTGACGCATCAAGTGCTCACCCACCAGCACGCGATGGACCCCGGCCGCGGCGAGTCGCTCGATATCAGCAGGCGTCTTGATGCCGGATTCACTCACCAGCAGATCGCGATTTTTTACGAGGTCCAGCAGACGAAGCGTGTGGTCGAGATCGGTGCGCATGGCTTTGAGGTCGCGGTTGTTGATACCCAGCAGCACCGTCCCGCGCGGGGCTTCATCCAGCAGCGGGCGGACGCGCAGCAGATTGTCGCGATCGTGGACCTCCAGCAGCGTGGTGAGATTGAGTTGACCGGCGAGGCTCAGCAACTGCGCCAGCTCAACATCATCGAGACACTCAGCGATGAGCAACAACGCATCGGCCCCCGCGGCGCGGGCTTCGTACACCTGATACGGATCGATGATGAAATCCTTACGCAGGACGGGCAGCGGCACAGCTTGTCGGATCTGATCGATGTAGCCCAGCGACCCCTGAAAGAAATGTTCATCGGTGAGGCAACTGATGGCAGCGGCCCCGGCGGCGTGGTAGGCGCGGGCAATGGCCACGGGGTCGAAATCCGCGCGGATCACGCCCGCTGAGGGACTGGCTTTCTTGACCTCAGCGATGACGCGGAGTTGGCCGGGCGGCGTGGTGACGGCGGCAAAAAAATCGCGGGGCCGGGGTAAAGCCAGCGCAACCTCACGCACCGCCTCCCAGGGTTGGCGTTCCTGCGCTTGAGCCACTTCCTTACGCTTGTGTGCCACGATCTGTGCCAGTACATCCTGCATCGGCGACATAATACCGCCCGTCAACCGAAAGGTTGGAGCGTTTTTTTTGTGCGATGCGTAAGAAAGGACTCGGTGCGGTGCCCGGGTCCGCGCGCGAGTGCACGGGTGTTGAGTCAAACCACTGATTTTGGGCTACACTTCTCATCGCATGGGGAGCACGCAATCAACTAAGTTCGGCTTGATCTCCGACTCGCATGGCCGGGCCTCGACCACCCGCCTGGCGGTGGCGACGCTCGTGGCACAAGGTGCCGAGTGTCTCATCCATCTGGGCGATCTTGGGGCTGTGGAGGTCATTGATGAACTTCTGGTGGTTCCACCCGGCGGCGAAAAGCCGCTGCCGGTGCACATCGTTTTTGGCAACGTGGATTGGGATTCCGCGAGCATGGCCCGTTACGCAGTGGGGGTGGGGGTGCAGGTCGATCATCCTCTGGGCCGACTGACGCTCGCCGATGGGCGGGTCCTGGCGTTTACCCACGGGGATGACAGTCAGCTCATGATCGAAGCGGTGACAGCCGGGGCTGCCTATCTCTGCCACGGCCACAGTCATCGGCAACGTGATGAGCGTCGGGGCACCACCCGCATCATCAACCCCGGTGCGTTATTTCGGGCTGCGAGTTACAGTGTGGCGATTCTCGATACCGCCACGGATCAGGTGGTTTTCCACGAAGTGATTGATGGCGGTTGACATTTCGCCATTCGTTGCGGTTGACAAGCCGTCATACGGTATAGTGGTAGCAAGATTTCGCGGATTTCGGCCGCCATGAGCAACCAGAGCCCCCACGAACCTGTTGACAGCCTGATCGTGCGCACATTCGAGTCGCGTGATCGGGAGGTTGTGGCACGCCTTTATACGCAGGGCCTGCTAGCCGGGCAGATTTCCGACAACGACACCGGCGCGGACATCGACTTCATCGAAGAGGCCTATTTCAACGACGATTACAACCACCTCTGGGTCGCGGAAGTCAACAGCGAGGTGCTGGGGATGATCGGCGTGGCGCACGACCACGAAACGCACTCCAGCGAGATTCGTCGCCTGCGGGTGGCCAAGGACTGGCAGAGCACCAGCATCGCCAGCAAGCTCATCGAGACAGCCCTGCAGTTCTGCCGCCAACGCGGGGCGCTAAAAGTCGTACTCGACACGCGCTTCGAACGCTCCGCTGCGATGGACACCTTCACCCGCTTCGGCTTCCAGCACACCCGCAGCAAAACCCACCACGGCAAAGAACTGCTGGAGTTTTATCTCGACCTCTACCGCGCCAAGAAAAAAGAATCCTGACACCTTGTTCACTCCTCGCCATATGCTGAAGCGATCACAGCCCATCTTTGCGGTGAAAGACGTGAAAGCGACTATCGCGTTTTACGAGAACGTGCTGGGCTTTGGCAGCCCGTGGTTCTGGGGCGACCCTGTCTGCTTCGGCGGCATCCAGCGGGACAGCGTGCAGGTGATGTTCAACCAACAGCCTGACCTGGCCGCGAAGATCGAGGGCCATCAGCATCACTTCTGGGTTGATGATCTTGATGGCCTGCATGCCAGGCATATCGCCGCCGGTGCGCCGATTATCGAGCCGATCGGCAACCGGCCGTGGGGCCTGCGCGAGTACACCGTGCGCGATCCCAACGGCTATCACCTTCGCTTCTCCGGGCCGACGACATATGTGAAGCCTGCGACCGCATTGGACACGATGCCCGCCTATATTCGCATCGAGTCACGGCTGCCAACGGGCGCGGAGTTCATCGCTCTTGCCGCTTCCGTGGGGTGGAAAAAGACGGCCGAATCGTCACGGTGGTTGGCCGGTTCACTCTTGGGCGTGGTCGCCATCGATAAAAGTAGTGATGAGGCGGTAGGCATGGCGCGCGCGGTGGAGGATGCCTACGGCTGGTACAGCATCTGGGACGTTGTCGTGCGACCGGTCTTCCAGTCGCAGCGCATCGGCACCGCGATGATGGAGTCGCTGTTGGATCAGCTTCGACGGCGCGGCCCCGCCGGTGCGACCGTCAACCTCTTCACGTTCCACTCAAGCTTCTACGAGCGAATGGGCTTCGCTCAGAACACATGCACCTCGTTGAAGTTGTAAACGCCGCCAAACCGGAGTTGACACGTCGATGCCTCGCATTCCCGAGTTCAGCGTGAAACTTGCGCGCATCCAGCGTCCAACGTTCCAGGCCTTCACGGGCTCAGGCCCACCTTGGAAGCCCATTGGCGCAATTCCTATGTTTTGATAAACTCCCGCTGGCGTACAGGGCGCCCCCGTGTCCGCGGGAAGGACTGAGTCCCCCTGAGTTCGACAACCTGACAAGCTCATCACGTTGATGATCTTCTTTCACCCCCGGTGGCCAGGCCTGCCGGAACCCGGCCAGCGGACACCGGGACAGACCTCTTGAAAGGAGATCGTTATGCCCACCCAGCCCGCGCATCTTCATCCGTCGCAATCCCCCGTGTCGCTGCACAAGCTGCCGCCTCGCCCGGACATCGAGCAACTCAAGCGACAGGCGAAGGAACTGCATCACGCCTATGAATCAGGCGATGGCGCTGCCGTGGCCCAGGTGCGGCAGTTCTTCCACGTCAAGACCGACGAGCCGTTCATGCTGTCGCAGGCGCAGCTTGCGTTGGCGCGGTCGTACGGCTTCGACAGTTGGCCCCGGCTCAAAGCGCACGTTGATGGCGTGACGTTCGGTCGTCTGCGCGATGCCGTCAAAGCGGGCGACATTCCGGGGATGCGAGCCATGCTCGAACGCCGGCCGGAGTTGGTGAGCTTCACCGGTGAGGACGACGGCGAGCGGCGGCTGATCCACTGGGCGGTGATGCTCAACAACGTGGCGATGGTGCGCGAACTGATGCGGGCCGGGGCCGACCCGCGCATCGGCATCTGGCCCCACCGCGAGTCCACGACGGCGTATACGATGGCCAAGGAGCGTGGCCTGGCCGAGATCGTGGCCGTGATCGACGAGGAGGAAGCCGCCCGCCGCGAGGCGAGGAGCTGCCCCAACGTCACGATGAGCCCCGAGCAGGACAAGCTCAACGCCG
>JBGSTK010000197.1:0-3516 GCA_041736565.1 Phycisphaeraceae bacterium
CTGCGAGTCAGCCCAGCGCGGCTGGCGCTGCCTCAACGGCCACGAAAGGATCCCCGACGTAATCGCCGGCATCCCCTTCATCGACGGAGTCAAAACCCTCGCCGCCTGATCCGCCCATCCACAGGATTTGACCATTGCTCGAATGAATCTACACAAGATGTCTCCCGGCTCCGCCAACTATACCACCACGTTTCACTACAAGCAATAGTTGCGCATGCAGCCATCTAGCCACACAGATAGATGGTTATATTGGACATAACTCATTATTTCACAGATATTTAATGCTATGTCATAGCGAGCAGCCCCATCCATCACAAAGTTTAATTCTTGCTGTTTGCGGCATTCCCGCGGCGGAACCATTCGCGATATCGGGCGTCTAACCACTTGGGGACCCAATAGAGCACAACCAAATTGGAGCGCAAAAACATGCGACATTCTTTACTCAGCGTCGTGGCCGGCATTCTGTTCCTAGGCATCATGGTGGCCATGCTCATGTCAGCGGGTTGCAAGGGCCAACCGCCCCTCAGCGGAGACATCAAAACCAGTGAGGCACGGAGTCAGCAGTTGATGATCCTCGCCGCCGAGGAAGCCGCTGCGATCACCGATGTCGACGCCCGGCTGACCCGGCAACTGAACCTGGCGGATCAACAGATTCGCCGAGGCTGGCCGACCGATGCCCGCACCACGCTGAGCGGGGCTTCGCAAACGTTGACCAAAGATGGCAAGGCCCTAAACAACCACGCCCGCATCAGCGGATGGGTCGCGGTCTCCGAACTGTCCCGGCAGGCGGCTGACGATGCTGCGGGGCTCAAGGCGGTGGACCAGGCGGTTATCGAACTGCTGGCCATCGAAGACCCCGCCCAGCGATGCCAATACGTCATGGGTCTGGCCAACGAGTTGCAGTATCTCAAGGGTCGTTCCGCCGCGGCCGAGTTGCTGGGCAAATCGGGTCCCTGGGCACGTGAGATCGATAGCACGCCCCAACGTCGCCAAGCGCTGGTGGCCTTTTCCTCGGCGCTGTTCAACCTCGATGACTACAAGGCTGGTCAGGCTGTGCTGCGGCAGGATGATGATGCTGCGTGGCGCTCGGACATGCTCGTAACGCTGGCGGCTCCGGTAGAAAAGAAGGCTCGCCATCAGGACAGGCAACAAATGCCAGCGGCCCTCATGTCGATGGAGCAAAGCCAAGCCGATGCCCCCGCCACCTCGGTGCCCAGCTATGGCCAGAAGCTTAACTACCGCGATGTGTTCCAGGATCAAAAAAGATCAAGGACGCAGCAGGACTGATGCGCCCCCACCGCTCGCCAGACTGCGCCGCCAAAACGGCGACAGTTTTGCGTCAGGCGATTCCCGGCTGCACGGTTGCCAGCCTGCCCTGCAAAGGGCAAAATGCCGGGATGAACAAGCAACTTGTCGGGCATCGCTGGAGCGGTGTGGCCATTCTGGTGGCGTTGATATTCTGCCAAGCCGCAGCGGGTCAGCCCGCCCCGCTGGAATTGGCCAAGGTCAAGACCGCTGCGGAATATAAAGCTGCCGTCGAGCGAATTCTCGCCGATGACAAGCTTCCCTGGTCGGTACTTCACACGACGATTTTTCCACCCGCCGATGTACTGGGGCCTCAGGCGCAGGCGGTGCATCTGGAGTTGCTGGTTTCGGAAAATAAACGGGTTCGCGCCTTTGCCGCGGGTCGACTGGCGGAAGAAGACAAGCCGTCTGCGGAAGTTGCTGCGTTGCTTCTAGAGCGGCTGATGGCCGACGATGACTACCAGACGCGCCAGTTTCTGGTCGTCGCGTTGGGCAAGGCAGGGCCGGAGATTGTCCCGTCGCTGCTGGCACAACTGCAGAAGCTCGCCGCCGGGGAGAAGCGGGACGATCAGCGCACCTTCGCGCTCATCGAGATTCTGGGGCAACTCCGAGCCACCGACGCCGTCGAGCCGCTGCTGGCGATGATCAAGACTTACTCCGTGCGGCATGTCATCATCGCGCTGGGCCGCATCGGCGATGCCCGAGCCGCAGCCTCGATCGTCCCGCTGCTCAAGGATCACCGCTATGAACTCCGCAGCGCCGCAGCCATCGCGCTGTCGCGTATTGACGACGATGCGGGTCGCCAGGCGCTGCTGGATCACCTCCTGAGCCACGAGGGTGATATCCCCGTTGAGGTTGTCGCAGCGATGGTGGAATGGAAGGAGCCGCGACTGTTGCCAGCGATGCAGGAGACCCTCAAAAGCCACCGCGACCCGGGAGCCCGTGCCGCAGCCGCACGCTGGATGGGTGAGAGCAAACTGCGCAGCGAGCTGCCCCGGCTTACCGAGGCGCTCAAAGACCAATATCCCGAGGTGAGCATGGCGGCAGCCACGGCCCTGCATGCCATGGGCCAGACACGCGTGGCGATGGATGAGATTCGCAACACCTTGACCAAATCGGGCGGTTTCACCCATAAGAATCGTGAGGCCATCGCAGCACTGGTGGCCATCGGGCCGGGCATCGCACCCACGGTGGCGGCGACACTGCGCGATACGAAAGTCGATATGGCAGCTCGCGAGCATTACGCCCAGGCTTTGGGACAGATGGGGCCCCAGGGCCAGGCGGCAGCCACAGCCCTGCTGCGCGATAAGGAGGGCGAAGTGCGGTCACTGGCGATGACGGCGCTGGCGGCTTCGAAGGACATCAAGCATCTTGCAGCCATGGAACGCATCGCCGAGACGGACCCGGAATCTTTCGTTCGCCGCCATGCCGCCCACAGAATCGAGGACTACGGCTGGCCCGGCTACCGCATCCTGTTCAAACTCATCGCCAAGCAAGGCCCGCAGTTCGAGCAGACCCGCCTGGCGGCTGCGACGGCACTGGAGAGTTGCACCACGCTACCCGACGCGGCACTGGCGCTTGGCAAAGCCCTGTCAGATCCCTCGCCGCGGGTGCGCCGACAGGCAGCGATATCGCTGACATGGTTCCCCCCCGCCTCGGCGATTCCCACACTGGAGGCGGCGGCGGCACGCGAACAGGACAAGGTCGTCGCCGGAGCCATCAAGCAGGCCCTGGATCAGCTTCGCCAACGTGCCGCGCGTTGAGCATAGGCAGAGCGGCATCATGGCGCTTCAGGGCGTGCCACGACCCGCGTTTGCCCTCACCCCACCGCCTGCGGCGTGATGCGGGCGTCAATGATTGCTGCGTGGCAGGCCTGCCCATTGCCCGGGGCGGTTCCCCTCCGCCAACGCCGACCTAAACCGCCACAACCGCTGCGGAACTTCGTTAAGTCTCGAAAGAAAAGGAATTCCGCATGACTTCGAGGGAAGTCGCTAAGGGTCTTACCGACGCCGGTACGAGCTCTATGGACGCCGGTAGAGGCTCTATGGACGCCGGTAGAAGTCTTAAGGACGAGCAATGGTCAAATCCTGTGGATGGGCGGATCAGGCGGCGAGGGTTTTGACTCCGTCGATGAAGGGGATGCCGGCGATTACGTCGGGGATCCTTTCGTGGCCGTTGAGGCAGCGCCAGCCGCGCTGGGCTGACTCGCAG
>JBGSTK010000218.1:0-1909 GCA_041736565.1 Phycisphaeraceae bacterium
CGCTTGAGCTTCCGCGCCACGCTTCGCACCTCCCGCAACTGCGCCGCCGCATCCTCCCGCTTCGCCACCCCTAACGCCCGAATCTCCCCGACCGCCGCCTCACGCCGATCCGCGCCCGGCAGCACCACAGGCTTCGCATCACGCCAGCTTGTCCCCAGCGGGATCGGCAGCACCACCCGACTCTCCGCCATCAGCCCGCCTTGCGTCTCGTGCGGATACCACCAGCCTCGAAACACGCCTCGCCCTAACGCCTCCACATCCTCCGCACGCACCGGCTTCTGCCAGTAAATGTGAATCGCAGGCTGCGCGTTGGGCCTACGCTCGTTCCGCGAGCCGGTCCGAAACGCGATCGCGACAAACCCCAGCGACTCCCAAAACCTGTTGGCCTCCAAATCCTGCCGACACCACAGCCCGTAGAGCCGACACCCGTAGGCCGACTTCTCAAACTGCGCCGCCACCAGCGCCGCCGCCACAAGCCCACGACGATACCCCGGCTCAACCGCCACCTGATAAATGATCCCCACATGATCCTGCTTCATGTACCGATCAACCCCGATCAAATACCCCACCGGCTGTGCCGCCACGCCGCGCCGGTCTTCCGCCACCAGCACCTCCCGACGCTCAATCCGCTTGCGGATCGCCGTCTCCATCAGAAAGCCCACCCGCTCCGACTCACGCTTCTGCAGCGAATCAATCGCCTTGAAGTCGTCATCCGTCGCAACGCGAATCTCCACCGCCCCGTTGCGAGGCCCAACGATGCCCAACCCCTGCGACCCCGCCCCCAGACCCACCGGCAAATTGCTATCCATGACCCGGACTCCTGACAATAACGCCCGAAATTACCAAAGAGAACAAACCACCAAGGCACCAGGTTCACCAGGGAAAGCCAATGCGCAGTGCATCAACCTTTGGCTCCCTGGTGCCTTGGTGGTTAACAAAATGAACGCTCAGGCCGCCATGTTCACCGCCGCATGATTCGTCCATACCGACACCGCCGGGCAGGCCGGACCCGCCTGATCACGCGGGTTGAACCACGCCGCGATGATCCACACCTTCGTGTTGGCTGGTGTGCCCTCAGGCATCATGACCTGCGGCCGCGTGTTGGTGCTCGAACCAGCAAAAACATACTCACGCAGATCACTCGGCACATCCTCGCCCACGAACTTCCAGAGCCGCACACCTCGCACACCCTCGGGTTTCGCCCCGCTCTCGCTACCCGACGGCCACACCCGCAGGCTAATCAAGTTGCCCTGCACGCGCAGCACCTCTAGAACCGGCGTCTCAGTAGGCGGCCCAATTGGCGTAGGCTCCCGGTCACGAATAGGAATCGCCAGCATGCCCCGTTTCTCGTCGCTCATCATCGGCGAAGCTTGCAGAATGGCCACCAAAGGCCGGGTGGCTGCAATCAACGACTTTTTCTTGACTTCCTTGTCATCGATGTACGGTTTGCTCCGCGTCACCGGGTCCTGCGCCAATTGGTAGGCACTGGCAAACGCCGACTGCACATCGGCGTAAGCGTTCGCCTGTTCGGGCGAGATCCCGTAGTACTCCGGCGCCCCCAGCAACTTGTTGGCTAGATTCTTACTCCAGCCAAGCAAGTCCGCTTCACGAAGGGGAATGTAGTGTCCCTGAGCCATAGCGAAACTCCATCTTGTAGCCCCGGCCACCCGGAAAGGTGTGGAAGAGGCATGGTTATGAATGCGTCTTACGAAACATTCGCAAGAAATCGCATCCGATTTGCTCATCGGCGCGATCCCTGACTGACTTAAGCGCACAGAAGGCACAATCCCTACAACCCCACCCGGCAAACCGTCCAAACCGTCCAAAAACGTCTCCACAGGTACTCGAAAAGCCCTCAATCACGCCAGAAAGGCAGGCGCGCGCGCCAAGAAACAACGCGCGCGCGCCA
>JBGSTK010000215.1:0-7202 GCA_041736565.1 Phycisphaeraceae bacterium
CGCCGTATCGGCTTCGTACTCGATCTCATGCGCCCAGCCTAACAAGCACGGAGCGCCGATAGCTGATTGACCGCTGCCCGCAACGATCGCCGACCAACAACCCGACGCGGGTTGACAAGTTGTGACATAGCTAAAACCGTGGCGCCCCCGGGCGGAGCGTTGGTGTTTCATGATGGTGCCTACTCAAAACGGAGTTCAAAAATCAGGGGATGATCGGGTGTCATCACGTTCAATGTCGCACCCTCGGCTGGCGCGGTCTTCACCGGCATCAGCGCGTTGGTCGTCGGTCGATAGGCCTTAACCTCCGTTGGTGACCGCCCGAAAGTCAGCCGCACCGCCACGTCCTGATTCACCAAATCCTGCTTAGTCGTCGAATCCCATCCGTCCACATCATTCCACAGACACAAGTAATACCGCCCGTCGCTCTTCTGAAGGAGCAGGTGGTGGACCGTGGCCACATCGGTGTCAACTGCGATATCCAGCGGCGTCGGGGTAAACGTCGTGGCATCTTCCCCGGCGTCGGTCAGCAACTTCACAATCGCTGCAACCGCCCTGAAAGCGGGTTTGGGTGAACCATCGCGCTCCAACAGTGAGAAGCCCTGATCATCCCGTGCGTAGAGTGCGTAGAGGAAAGTCCGCTTAAGGCCGTGGCGATAGGCCTCTAGGAACAGCCGGGGCACGCCACGCGTCTGCATGGATTGTGATGCGGCTTGATACCCGGCCTTCTCGCCCTCGCCGCTGTTGTATCCCGTCTCCGTGAACTGCAACGGCAAAGTTGGATAGTTGGTCGTCCGACAGCGTTCGATCTTCTTAGCCAACTCATCACCGCTTGTGAAGGCTTTACCGGCCTCGGGATAGATGTGTTCGTTTCCGTAGTCGATCAAGTTCTCGATTGAGCCGTAACCCGATGTGGTTCCGCTGAAGCTGACGATCGGCAGATGCTTCATGTTCTCGTTGCCTCGTACCGTGGCGTGCATGTCCTCCATGAACGCCTTGGGGCCCAGGGGCCAACCCTCGCCCTTCCATTTGAAGTTTTCCTGCTTATGCCAAGGCTCGTTGGGGCCTTCCACCTGATGTAGCGCATCAGGCAGCAGAAACTCGCAGATGGTGACGAACTCCGCCATCGTGTGCCAGCAGTTCCAGATGCCCGTGATCTTGTAACCACGCTGGCCAAGCGCCTTGATGTTGCTGAGCAGGATCGCGCCGTCGCCGCGGTAGTCTTTGAGCTCCGCCTTGCGAAGGCCCACGCGAATGTGCTTGATACCCAGTTCATCGAGGCGCGGGATGTTGATCTTCGTGTGTCGCTCATCGTCGAAGATGACGACGTTGATGCCCATCGAATCGAGAAAATCGGCAGCGCGGTGGGCGGTGATGATGTTGGCCCCCGGTTGAGCGCCGGTGGCCTGTTGCGCGGGAATGGGGCTGATCTTCGGTGCAACGGCCGCGGGCTGTTGCGCGGCAACAGTGCTGACCTTCGGTTGAGCGCCGGCGTCGGGTTGCGCGGGAGCCGTGCTGACCTTCGGCTGAGCGGCAGCAGCCTCGGCGTGGGGCGAGACTATTGAGCCAATGCGAATGTTGTCCAGGCCAAACACCCGTGCCTCGTCGGACTTTCGCCCGGCGAAAACAAACGAGATGCCGCCGAACTCTGACGCCCGTTCCACCTTGCCTTCTTCAATCTTCTCCCCGTCGAACGTTATGACGTATTGATCGGTGACGAAATCCACTTCGTAGCGGACGCGATGCCGCTTGCCCGACTCAAAGTTGCGATTGCTCTTGGCGTTCTTCCAGTCGCCGAGCCAAGCGTGATACCACATCGCCGATCGCCCGATGATCTCGCCCCAGCGGTTCTTCATCTCCAGCACGAGCAGTTCGTTGCCGCCCTTGCCACTGGTCAGGCGTGCGTAGTCAAACTCGATGAACCAGATGTCGTGGTTTCGCTTCTGTCCTGCGGGCGGGTGGTACAACTCGAACCGTCCGGCCAATGTTTCACCGGCGGGAACTTCGACATGCAGGTAGGCCGAGTCAAACGGCCCAGCGGCCGCGCGGACCGCAGCTGTCCAACGCCCCTCGTCCTTGCCGAGCTTGGAGCGGATGTCGGTGAACTTTCGGTAGGGTCGATCACCCTCGGCTTTGGCCTGAAGCTGGTTGACCGGCGGATCACTGGTGGCGTCGAAACGATCCCCGATGGCGTAGCCTTGGTCGAAGGTCACGTCGAAGTGAAGCGACGGATCCGCGGCCCAACAGGGCGCTACCGTATGCATCGCGCCCAAGAGCAGGGCGATCAAAAACAAGTGCCATCGAATGGTCATCATGGACGAACTCACAAGTCTCAGGGAAACACTGATCAAAACCGCCAGGCACCGTCAGATGCCTGGCAGCGGAGGTCATAATCATCATGCTCGGTGACGGCGGCCAACAATCAGCAACCCCCCAAGGCCCAACAGCGCCAGCGAGGCCGGCTCTGGAATGGCGGAGACGGTGAGGATGACGTTATTGCCGCTGAGGCTCAAGGCCGCGTCATATCCGCTGATTGTGCCCGTGAGGTTGGCACCCAGCAAGCCGGTGGTGTTGACAGACTGGAAGAGTGTGTAGGTTCCTTCGCCAAAGCCCGACAGGGCGTTAAAGGTGAAGTCGTTGAACTGCTGTCCGTTGAGTTCCAACCCCCCGGCGGTCACGTCGATCATGTCACTGGCGCCGACGCCCGCGAGGTCGAAGGTGAACAACGAGCCGGCGTTGAGCTTGAGCCGACCGTTGGAGTTGACGAACGCGAAGCTGAGCATATCCACATCGGCCAATGGGGCATAGCCATTGTTGCCGGGAGACAGGCGCGCGCCCGAAGCGATCGTAACATGGGCGTTGTTGGAACCGTCGCCTCCAGCGATGATACCCTTGCCGCCGAAAACGCCGCTGTTCACAGCCAAGCCGGCACCACCCAGGCCAGCGCCGCTGGTGTTATTGACCAGCAGCGTGCCATTGGTGAGCGTCAGGAGACGATTGGTGCCCGACCCATTGCCCGTGGCGTTGTTGAACACGACCGTTGCTGACGTGCTGATCGGCGTGTTCTGATCGAAGCTCGTTCGACCGTTGAAAATCAGGGTGCCTGTCCCGGTGCCCGAGATGCTGCTCTTGAATGTCGTGGTGTACCCAGTCACCGTGATCGTATTGGCCGTGGCCATCTCCAGAGCAGGCCCCCCGGACAGACCGAAGAGGCGGACGCCTGTGGTACCAGAGTTGATCAGCTCGAAGGCGTCGCCACTGAAGGTGAACTTACCCAGATCGCGGTTGAATTGGGTGCCCGTATTCATGTCGACGACAGACCGGAACTGGGCGTCGGCGAAGACATACTCATGGCTTGTATTGGTTAGGATCGAGTTGCCGACCCAGTTGGCGCCGGTGTCCAGATTGTCGTTGGTGCTGATGCTCGTGCCGTTGCTCGTGCCATCCCATGTGTAGACCGCGGCATAAGTCGGGGCGCTGAGTGCGAATCCTGCGATCAAAGTGGCTGCGAGAGTTCGTTGCATGATAAGGCCTCCAAAGTAAGGGTGAGTAAACACCAGTGAGTGATTCCGTTATGACAATGATGAAAGCAAAGCGTCCGTGTTTGCTACGAGTTTCGGTTCGACCACCCGGGTTTGAGGTGCATCCGGCAATTTGCCCTCGGCACGCGCCACCAGCAGCCGGATCATTTCCTGGCCCATCTCAAAGTTCTTCTTATCCACCGTTGCCAACGGCTTGGCGTCAATGAACTGCCGCTCCCACGAGTCGGCCCAATAGTTGTCGTAGCCCACCACCGCCACATCGTCGTGAACGCGGCGGCCCAGAAGTTGACAGGCCCGCGTGATCGGGTAGGTCTTGCCATCGGACATCGAAAGAATGGCGTCGATGGGCTTGTTGCCAGCCATAACCTCAAGCAAGTAACCAGCCACGTACCGGCTGACGCTCTCGAAAAATTCGCCATCCGGCTCGCGCTCGGCGGGAAAGGCAGGCATAACCAAAGGCGGCAGCGGATTGAGCCCCGCCTCACGCATGGCACGTTCATATCCCGCGATGCGAGCCTGCAACCAATATGATGTGCCCGGTTTTTCAATCAGCATCATCGGCCGACGGCGACCTTGTTCCAACAGGTGCTGCGTCAGACGATAGCTGCCCAAAGCATGGTCCGACGTCACGCGATCAAACGGCTCCAATCTCGGGTCGCCACCGTAGGCCACCGAAGGCAGGCCAGCTTCCCGCATGCGTTTAAGCACAGGCAAGCCCGCAGCCGGATCAGCCTGCAGCCTCCGAAATACTTCGGGAACCACCACGCCAAACGGCGATTGCATCAACAGCGGCTCGATCTCCTCGGCGGTCAAATCCGCGGGATTCAACGTCAGCACATGCAGACCAAGTGCCCGCAACGCATGCATCGCTCCCTGCGTAAGCCACTCGGGCCAACCGCTCTGCGGGTGCCGCGGGTCGCGATCAAGCGACGGCGCCAGTAACAAAACGGTCCTTCGCATGAGGCCGTGGTCCAATTTCAGTCCATCCTTCTCCGCCACCCGACGAATTCGACCCTGGGTGCAGTCGATAAACCCCTCGTCCTGCAGTCGCTTGAGGGCCGCTCGCACCGTCCCGCGAGCAACTTGCAGCCGTTGCGCCAATACGTTTTCCGAAGGCAGCGCTTCGCCTTGACGAAGTTCCCCCACCTGAATCCAACGCCGAATGTTCGATTCCGCACGACCGCGAGGCGACAACTTCTCGACCAGCGGTCGCGGTATCGACTCCATGATTGTCGGCGATTGAACCATAAAAGAACCCAATTTCAACTTGTTCACTTATGGTACATGATGGTCTGCGAGCCGTCAAGCCCGATTTATGGAATTTTCGGAAAAATTGACAGAGGGGGCCCGGGCGGAGCCCCGTGACAGGTGGCGAAGCGCGGCAACCAAGCGTGCCTGTAGCAATACCCACGGACGATCAGAACAGCCCCACACGGGTGCGGAGGGTGATGAAACCGGGACTGGCTACGAATCAGACGCTGACCTCGTTGAGCATCTTCTGCGTTACTTCCCAGAAGTTGCTCTCGCGAAAGGCTGTGGCGCAGCCGGGCATGGAGCCGTGGCGCTGGGCGTGGTGGTTCCAGTGACTCTGTGCCGCCAGCAACCGTTGCCGCGCGGTGGTCGCCAGTGCTGGGGTGCGTTGGCGGGAGTAGCGGCGGTAAGCCACGAGGCCCGCAAGAAGATCGCGGAGCACCTCGAAGAGCGACTCAGCATAAAGAAGCGTGTTAACCAGCGGGTCGAGCCGGGCGTGATTGCGGTCGGTAACCGCATGCTGCAACGCGGTACGGTCGTTAGCAAGTCGCTCGACAGCACTATGCTTCTCAGCGATCACATCATCAAGCTCAGCCTCGGGCAGTCGCTGGATCATCCGCCACGCAGCTTGGACATCGATGAGATCATCCTGAATCCAGTCGCCGTTGGGATGCCACGGGCTTTTTCGCTGTCGCGCCACGGGCTGGATGTAAAAGCCCTGAAGAATGGTCTGCGTCGAATGGGTCAGCGTCTGAACAACCGCATCGACGGCTGCATCCTCTTCGATGCCCAGACGTTGTCGAGCCCATTGCGTCGCCAAGTCGCGGGCGTCGATCTGCGGGTTATCAGCGAGTTGAGGCGCAGCCACGACGTTGGCATCGATCCAGGTTTCATTGCGGGTAAATGGGCCGCCCCACCCGCCGCCTCGCACCCACGCCCATACCCCGGCGAGGTTGACCTGCTGTGCCACCGTGGCCAAGCCCTGGCGGGGCGATTGCGCGACCGTTTCAGGATAGCCATCGCGCCACAGCGGCGCCTGCCAGTTGGGGATGCCGCCCTTGCCTTCGAACTCACGCTGGCATTGGAGCTCGTAGATGATGGGGCGTCGGCCGAACTCGAGACTCGATGGGTTCCACACCTGATAACGCCAGAAATCCGCCTGGCTGAACTTGAAGCTGAGCATGAGGCGGTCGTCATCCTCCTTGCCCGGCAGGCGTGAGGCGATGCGCTGTGCCAACTCGACGGAGTCGTGCATGCCGTTGGGCCTGACATTCCAGGCGCGGGCGATGAGCCGCTTGTTTAGCCGCTGGACCACCAGGTCGTGAAATCGCTCCAACACCGCCACCACGCGATCAGCCCGGCCTAACTGACTGCATCGGGCGCAATGCGGCGAATAAATGTCGTTGCCGATCAAATAAGGCAGCCGGGCAGCATCGTTATCGCCGAACCGCAACACAACACCCGCCAGTTGCGACCACTGCGACAGCAACGACTCCAGCGCCCCCACCGACAGCGCGATGGCTTCCTCACTCGCAGGACAAATGGTCGTGGACTTACCCCGGCAGACAAGCCCCTGACCCCCCGCTCCCCCCGGTCCCCCCGGCCCCCCCGCTCCACCCTGCTCCACGACCCGGCGAGACAGGCTCAACGTGTCATAGACGATGTAAACCTCCAAGCCAGCTTCGACGCCGCGCGTGATGGCGCTCTGCACATGCTGAAACTGCCGCTCCACCCACCGCCGCATCTCCCCATCCCCCGGGGCATCAGCACCGGGCAGGCCCGAGAGCCCTGTGGTCTCAAAGATCACCAGACCGTTATAGCCCAGGCGTTTAAGCTCATGGGGGTCGCGGTAGCGGCTCTCAGGCAGAGGTTCGCCCGGATTGTCCAAAATCGTCGCAAGTTTGAGCATGGCATCTCGTTTTACAGGGCGGAAGGGAAGTGGGCAAATGACATACCGCGCCAGCGGATTCGCAAGCCGTGCTCTTTCGACCAGATTAGCCCTGCCGGACGGGCCGCAAGCGTGAGAACCCCCGCTCGGCCGAGGCCAGCGTACTGGCCGGACGGTCCGATATTCTGACACTTGGGTCGCGCGCTT
This sequence comes from Phycisphaeraceae bacterium, assembly GCA_041736565.1. Classification (GTDB taxonomy): domain Bacteria; phylum Planctomycetota; class Phycisphaerae; order Phycisphaerales; family Phycisphaeraceae; genus JBBDMX01. The sequence goes on from JBGSTK010000215.1 coordinate 6,886, forward strand.
GCACCGCGTAGTCCCTTACCTTCAGACTGTAGTCCCTTACCTTCAGAGCGTAGTCCATTACCTTCTGCCAAAAGTCCCTTACCTTTTGCCAAAAGTCCTTTACCTTCTGCCAAAAGTCCTTTACCTTCTGCCAAAAGTCCTTTACCTTCTGCCAAAAGTCCTTTACCTTCTGCGAGAAGTCCCTTACCTTCTGCCAGAAGTCCTTTACCTTCGCGGCGACGTCGTGTGTTATTGGGACCGAATGGTTGGGCGCTTTGGGGCGGTCGTGGGGTTTGCGGCGGCTGCGCAAATCCTGCGCTCGATAACAAATGCGTGTC
>JBGSTK010000228.1:0-5446 GCA_041736565.1 Phycisphaeraceae bacterium
CGCACCGGAGGGCCCCATGTTGCTTGGCCGCAACATCCGGCACGAACCGGCCTGGAGCCCGCAAAAGAGAAAATCGCGAAAAACACGGGGATTTTGATGGTTCAGCACGGCGGGCCTCGGGCATAGGATCAATGGCATGACCCTTGTGAGTGTAACAATGAAGTGCCTCGGGGAACAGCAACGGGAGCAACGACATGCTCGACATTCTCAACATGCAAATCACGGGCTGGCAGATGAATCATCGCCGCAAGATCGTGCTTCTGACGATCATGGTCTTCGCCGCATTGTGCTGAAACGCCGCCGCCGCCGATGCCGGGTGCCGATGTCGATGCCGACGCCGGGTCAACTGACAACGTAACTGACACAACAAAGGATAAAAGAAAAGGCGCGGTTTTTAAGCCGCGCCTTTTCGTTAGGTATTTGGAATCGCGTGATCCGTGCGCTTACGCCAACTCGGGGAAGGTCTTGGTCACCACATCCACGAGTTCCTTGACGTGGCTGATGGAGACATCCATGAGTTTGCGTTCTTCGCCGTCGAGTTCGATCTCGATGACCTTTTCGACGCCAGCCTTGCCCAGCACTGCCGGGACGCCCACGAAGTACCCGCCCGCCTTGTACTGCTTGTCGCAGAAGGCAGCGACGGGGAGGATTCGCTTCTTGTCCTTGACGATGGCCTCGACCATCTGGATGACGCCGCTGGCCGGGGCGTAGTAGGCGCTGGTGCCCATGAGCTTGACGATCTCGCCGCCGCCGACTTTGGCGCGCTCGACGCAGGCTGCGACCTTCTCAGCCGAGAGCAACTGGCTCACCGGGATGCCGTGAACGCTGGTGTAGCGGGGCAGGGGCACCATGTCGTCGCCGTGGCCGCCCAGCAGCAGCGCCTGGATGTCCTCGACGCTCACGCCCAGTTCCCAAGCGATGAAGGTGCGGTAACGCGCCACGTCCAAACAACCAGCCTGACCCATAATGCGGTTGACGGGGAAGCCCGTGGTCTTCCAGGCGGTGTACACCATGGCGTCCAGCGGGTTGGACACCACGATGACGATGGTGTTGGGAGCGTACTTCTTGATGTTCTCGCTGACGCTCTTGACGATCTTGACGTTGGTGCCGATGAGATCGTCGCGGCTCATGCCGGGCTTGCGGGGCACGCCGGCGGTCACGACCACGACATCAGAGTCGGCGATGTCTTCGTAATTGGCGGTGCCGATGATCGATGAATCAAACCGCTCCACCGGGCCACACTGCGCCAAGTCAAGCATCTTGCCCTTGACGACATTTTCCGCCTGGGGGATGTCGAGCACGACGATGTCGCCCAGTTCCTTTGACGCGGCCCAGAGGGCGCAGGAGGAGCCGACATTGCCGCCGCCGATGATGGAGATTTTTGCACGCTTGGGCATAACCGTTTGTCCTTTCGAGGTAGCTGAACGCAGCTATGGCTTGGGGGGTTGGCCCGGCGGGCGCCGGGTCACAGGAGAGCGAGGTCATATTACCAAAAGTGATGTTGCGCGTAAAACCGGCCGCCTTTGCCTTCCTCGCCGCCGCACCCGCGCCAAAACCGCCAACGCCTACGGCATCGCCGAGAAATTTCCGACAGGGCGCTGCGGAATTTTCCGATGGCACCCGCCTTTTGCCACGGCTAGGCTCATCCAATCACTCGGTTCGCAAAACCAGCCACACGGCAATACCAACCACGAAAGGGAAGACTCATGGCCACGAAAACACTCCACGATGCAATGCTCGACGAAATGATGGACCTCTACTCCGCCGAGAAACAGTTGCTCCAGGCGCTGCCCAAGATGGCGAAAAAGGCCAGCGACGCGAACCTGAAGAAGGCCATGGAGCAGCATCTCGCAGAGACCAAGGAGCATGTCGTCCGCCTCGAGAAAGCGTTCGAAAGCCTGGATCGCAAGGCCCGCGCTAAGAAATGCGTCGCTATGGAAGGTCTGCTCGAAGAAGGCAAGGAAGTTATGGAAGAGGCGGAAACCGATGCGGTTCGCGATGTGATGATGATCGTCGCAGCGCAGAAGGTCGAGCACTATGAAATCGCGTCGTACGGCACGTTGGTGGAATGGGCACGCCAGATGCACCACGACGAGGTGGCCAAGCTGATGACCAAGACGTTGGAAGAAGAGCGCGCCACTGACCTCAAACTCACGAAGCTGGCCGAGGCCGGCATCAATGCCGCAGCCCAGGAAATGGTCGAAGCGTGAAGCAATTGGCCAATCAGGTCGGATCGGCCATCCATCGAACGTAGGGAAATTGAACATGATCGCTCCAACCGCCACCCGCGTCAGCGACCACACCGCCGATGCCGTCAACGACCGCATTTATCGTCAAACGGTTTGCAACGTGCGTGGCTTTGAAAACGCGTCAAAGCCGCAGATCGACAAGCGTCTGCGCGAGCTTGATGCGGAATGGGACATTGAGCGGACGCTGGAAGCCAATGCCGCCACCGCTTGCCTGGTGGGTACGGTGCTGGGCATGACCGTGAATCGGAAGTTTTTGTTGCTGCCCGCGGTGGTGTCGGCTTTTCTTCTGCAACATGCTGTCCAGGGATGGTGTCCACCGATGGTGTTGCTTCGCCGCATGGGCATCCGCACGGAAGCGGAGATCGAGCTGGAACGCGATGCGCTTCGTGCGATTCGCGGCGATTTCAAGGACTTGCCCGTGCGGCGGGGCGATGCCGTCGATGCGCCCCCGACGGTCGATCGGCTTTACGAGCGCAGTCGGACCAACGGCGACGCGTAACGGCTTACAGCATTGCGGCCAAGGAACAATCAGCACGACTCCGCGCGCCGACTTGACGAAACGCCGCGGAGGCTGTGCAATCTTGTCCATGCCCAACGCTCCGACCGCCGATGCCGACGCCGTTGCCCACAAGCCTTTTTACGGTCGAGCGCTGCTGAAGCTAAGCGGCGAGGCGCTATGTAAGCCCGGCGGGTTTGGCATCGATGGCGTGGAACTGGAGTTGATCGCCCGTGAGATCGCTGCCGCGGCGAAGCTGGGCACGCAACTGGCCATCGTCGTAGGCGGGGGCAACATCATTCGCGGGTCACGCCTGGCGCAGGAAGGCAAGATCAATCAGGCTACCGCGGACTACATGGGCATGCTCGGCACCGCGATCAACGGCCTGGCGCTCAAAGAGATGCTCGAAAAGATCGGCGTACCGGCGCGGGTGCTTTCGGCGTTGAACCTCACCAGCGTGGCGGAACCATTCATCCGCGGGCGGGCGTTGCGGCACCTCGAGAAGGGCCGGGTGGTGATTTTTGCCGCCGGCACCGGCAACCCGTTTTTCACAACCGATACCGCAGCCGCCCTCCGCGCCGCTGAGATCGGTGCCGACGTTGTGCTCAAAGCCACCAAGGTCGATGGCATCTACGACAAGGACCCCATGCTCCACAGCGATGCGGTGCGCTTCGACACGCTGACCTATTCCGATGTCATCGCCCGGCAGTTGAAGGTCATGGACCTGGCGGCGTTTTCGATGTGCATGGATCGCGGCATCCCCATCGTTGTGTTCAACATGAAGCGCCCCGGCCACATCGCCGAGGTCGTCAGCGGCCAACCCCACGGCACCCGCGTGGCGTGACGGTTGCTTCGTCTGCCCCCGTGTCGCGGATTGCACTCCACCTGCCTCGTTTCCCGGGCCAACATCAAAATTTACCGGCTGCGGGAGACGCAAAGCAGACAACCTTCGCGGGTTTGGGTATTCTTCATCGGATAGGGCACGCGACCTGCGACCGGGTGTGGGCATCCGAGTCAGGATTACCGGCGTGCAAACCGTTTAACGATTGGAGCAGTCATGGACATCGACACGATCCAGCTTGAAGCCGAAGAGCAGATGGACAAGGCCATCGAGTATCTCAAGAGCGAACTCAAGGGCGTGCGTACCGGCCGGGCTTCCTCGGCACTGGTGGAGTTTGTCAAGATCGACTACTTCGGCTCGATGACCGACCTGCGCAGTCTGGCGCTCATCAGCGTGCCCGAGCCGACGCAGATTCTCATCAAGCCGTTTGATCCGTCATCGACACAAGCTATCGTCAAAGGTATCCAGGCGTCGGGTCTGGGCTTGAACCCGATGACGGAAGGTAAGCAGATTCGTTTGAACCTGCCATCGCTAAGCGGCGAGCGGCGACAACAGCTTTCGGTCACCGTCAAGCAAACGGGCGAGCAGGCCAAGATCACGCTGCGCAACGCACGGCGGGATGCGAACAAGCATCTCGAAGCGATGAAGAAGGACAAGGCAGTGCACATCAGCGAAGACGATGTGAAGCGTGCGGGAGAAGAAGTGCAGGAATCGCTGAAGGAACACGAGAAGCACGTGGATGACATGGTGGCAGCAAAGCAGAAAGAGATACAGGAGATTTGAGATTTGATGAGATCTGAGATCTGAGATCTGAGATCTGAGATTTAAGATTTGAGACTGAGATTTGAGATTTGAGATTTGAAATTTCAGATTACAGATTTCAGATTTCAGATTGGGACTGAGATTTCAAATTTCAAATTTCAAATCTGGTATTTCAACTTCACTCGATTTGTCCGGCCTTTTCCTCTGGGAGCGATGCAATGGGATTCTGGAACAAACTTCGCAACGAACTCGTTGACATTATCGAGTGGCTTGACTCAAGCCAGGACACGCTGGTCTGGCGATTTCCTCGCTACAACAACGAAATCAAGTACGGTGCCCGGCTTGTTGTGCGCGAGGGGCAGGCGGCGGTGTTTGTCGATCAGGGCAAGGTCGCGGATGTGTTTGCCCCGGGCATGTACGAGCTTCGCACCGCCAATCTGCCGATCCTCTCGACTCTCAAGGGTTGGAAGTACGGCTTTGAAAGCCCATTCAAAGCGGAGGTCTATTTCCTCTCCACGCGGCAGTTCACTGACCTGAAGTGGGGCACGATGAACCCCATCATGCTGCGCGATGCGGAGTTCGGCCCGGTGCGTTTGCGAGCCTTTGGCACCTACGCCATCAAGGTCGCTGACCCCGCCAAGGTCATCCGCGAAATCGCTGGCACTGATGGTCACTTCACCACCGAAAAGATCACCGAGCAGTTGCGCAACATTGTCGTGTCGCGCTTCGCAGACGTATTGGGTGAGAGCAAAATTCCCGTGCTGGACTTGGCGTCGAATTACAACGAGCTGGGCGAGTTCATCCGCAAGGCCATTGAAGCGGAGTTTGCCGTCTATGGTTTGGCGCTGACGCTGATTCTGGTGGAGAACATCTCGCTTCCGCCCGCAGTCGAAGAGGCGTTGGACAAGCGGACGAGCATGGGCGTGGTGGGGAACCTCGCGCAGTACACGCAGTTCCAGGTCGCCAACTCGATTCCCGATGCTGCCAAGAACCCCGGCGGACTCGCGGCAGCAGGCGCGGGAGTCGGCGTGGGACTGGGCATGGGCGGCGTGATGGCCGAGGCGATGCGCGGCGGAATGGGCGCGGCGGCAGCACCGC
>JBGSTK010000246.1:0-13839 GCA_041736565.1 Phycisphaeraceae bacterium
GGCGATGCTCCGGGGCCACGCGCGTGTCCGTCGGGGCTGCGATGTCCAGCGTGGAGGCATCATCCTGCGGCGGGTCGCCCAGCCGTATCCAGCCGTTGTGGCCATCGATGTAGATCGGGTCACCGGTCTGGAAAAGTTGCGTGGCCTCGGGCAGCACCACCGCAGGAATGCCCATCTCGCGTGCCACCACCGCGCCATGCGAAAGTGAGCCGCCACGCTCCAGCACCACGCCGGCCGCGTTGACAAACAGAGGCGTCCAGGACGGATCGGTCGATCGGCAAACGAGCATGTACCCGGGCGACAGATCGCTGCCGTCTTCCGGTCGTGCGAGCACGGCTGCAGGCCCGTGACCGCGGCCCGGGGATATCGCAAAGCCACGCCAGCCTTCAGACTGGTCACCTGCTTCGGTGGCATGCGGCAGGGGCTGTGCATCGCCCGTGGCTGGGTTCTCAATGCGCTCGATGGCGGTGTCGTCGACGAGGTTGGGAAGCGTGATGCGGACTTGGGCCTCGCGCTGGCGACGGCGATTTTCGATGAGCGCCAACGGCGCGTAGCCGGTGCCCAAGGCGTGACGCATCTCATCCTGAGTCAGGAGGAAGATGTCTTGGCCGATGCCCAGCCGCTGGCCGATTTCCAATGCCACATCGCGCAGCAGGTCATAGCCGAGCATGAGATCGTTTTTGCCATCCTCGCGGAAGCGCAGGTAGCGATGCAGGGCGCTGATGTGGTGGTCGAAGGCTGCACGTTCTGAGAGGGGCAGTTCCGCGCGGCGTTTGGCTGCCTGCTCCAGGTCGACCTGAGCCTTGCGATGGTGTCGCGCCAAAGGATCGTCGCCAGCCTTGAGCGGTTGCGCCAGACGAAGCACATCCTGCGGCCGCTCGCGCCAGCGGGGTTGCGCCAAGTCAAACTCGCCCGGGCCGCGATGCCCGTGCTTCGCCACCCAGTCCTCGACCGTCATGCGGCCATGGACGACCTCAAAGAGATCGTGATCGGTCAACACGGTGTTATCCGGCGGGCCACCTGCGGACATCTCCATCGCCAGCGTGGCTGCATCGTCATCCCAGAATCGGTCCGCCAGGAACGCTTGAAAGTTGTTGAGCAGATCGCCAGCGATAAACGACGGCAGCAGGCTTTGGGGCGCAAAATCATCGAGCACCTTGGCGCGGCGGACATCCCATCGACCTAGCAACTCGGTATTGCTCAGGTCCGTCAGGTCCAGACGCTTTTCCTCGCGGCACCAGGCGGAAAAGGCTGGGACAATCTCTTGCGAATACCGTTGGTCGAACTTCTCCGAAAGCTCTGCGAGGCGAGCGTTGACCTTCGTCATGCGTCGCCCGGCGCGGGCACGATCACCCATCGTCCCGGTCGGAACCGTCGGCGGCGCTTGACCAGCATTGGGATCATCACGCACCACTTCGGGATCGTAGGCAAACGGGAAGTTCGCTTCGAACATCTCCGGCGCTCGGGCCAAGTCCATGTAGATGCGGCCAGCGATGAGGTCCAGAAAGCCGTGGGCGCTGACCTCCGGCCCGGGCTCAAAGCCCACCATGCGATACAACGTGCCGAAGCCGCCGGCGCCGCTGTTGAAATGGTCGAGAATGCTCCATGTCAAGGGCGTGGGTTGCGGCAGTGTCTCGCCTAAGTTGTGTTGCACCCACGGACCACGACCCTCGCCTCGCCATTGCCGAAGTCGGCTCGCGGTTTCGTGTCGCTCCTGCAACTCACGTTCGATGCTCTGCACCGTGGTGATGGCTCGCGATTGCAGCAGGTACACCTGCCCGTCGCTGATGGCCCACTCCAAGTCCTGCGGCCCGCCGTAGTGGGCGTGAACAGCCCGGCCCAACTCCCACAGCTCCGCCACGTGCTGCGCCGTCAGGCATGGCCGGAGGCGGTCGGCCTCGGGCACCGGTTCGATCTCCGCAGCGCCCGGGCGAAGTCGCACAGTTTTTTGAGCGATGTGAGCCTCGATGACGCGACCATCGCTGCGATCGACGGTTAGCGTGTCGGGTTGGACCTCGCCCGAGACGACCATTTCGCCCAGGCCCCAACTCGCTTCGATGAGCATCTGCGACAGGTTGCCGCTGCGCGGGTTGACGGTGAAGAGCACACCAGCGACCTCGGCGGGAACCAGCCGTTGAACGACCACCGCCATGGCGACGGACTCGGGGTCGATGTGATGCTGATTGAGATAGGCGCGGGTGCGTGGGGTATCGAGGCTGGCCCAGCAGCGCTGGATCGTCGCCAGCAGCATCGCCTCGCCCTGGACGTTGAGGAAGGTTTCGTACTGGCCAGCCATGGAGGCGTGCGCCAAATCTTCAGCGGTGGCTGATGAGCGCACGGCCACGGGAGGCGAACCCATGGCGCGGTAGCGGGCGATGACTTGCTGCGCCAGCTCATCGGGCAGACCCTCGCCATTGCCACGCGCCACGCGAAACGCGGCTGTGGTGACGACGAAGCCACCGGGCACGCGGAAGCCGGCTTGGATCATGCGTGCAAGGTTGATCGCCTTGCCGCCGACCTGAGCCGCATCCTGGCACTCAGCCAAGGGCAGCGTCAAGGTTTGCGGGACGACGGCGTGGGGGGGACGATCCAAAGTGTCGTGGCTCACTGCTGGGCTTCTCCCGTCAGCGCATGCAGGCCGCCGGTTTCCGACCCAACATACACCGCACCGTTGGCGACCACTGGCGAACTGACCGACAGGCCCAACTCACCCGGGCGGCCCGGACGGTTGAGATAGTGCTTTTCGATCACGGTGCCATCGGCGGCATTGAGCACCGCCAATTGGCCGTCGCTGCTCACGGCATAGATGAGTTTGTCAGTCACCGTCGGCCCGGCCATGACCGGCGACGTGCTGCTGACCCGTTGCCGCCAGATCACCTCGCCCCGGCGCGACAGGCTCAACGCCACGAGTTCGCCGTTGCGTACCGGAACGACCGCCATGTCCCCGCGGACCGCGATGGCGGCGAGAATGGCGTCGGGAACATCAACCTGCCAGGCAACGGTTCCGCTGCGCTTGTCCAGCGCCAGCACCACCCCTGCGGGGTTGGGATCAGCCACCACAAAATCGCCCTTGCCGCAGCCGATGAGCACCAACTCGTCGGTGAGGGTCACCGCGCCAATGGCGGGGTGGGGCGTCTGGGTGCGCCACACGAGCCGCTCTTGACCAGCGACCTTGAGCGTTTCATCGTCGGCAATTCGCAGGGCGACCACAGCGCTGCCGTTCATCCCGCTACCGATGTAGGCAATGCCGTTGTCGATTGCTGGCGAGCTTTCAGGATCATTGACCGCGTACTTCCAAAGCAGCGTGCCATCGCTGATGCGAACACCCATCACGAACCCGGGGTCATCACTGGGCGCTGGCTTGTGGTCAGCACCGACCTCCACAGCCCCGGCACCGGCGACGACAATGTCACCTTCGATGGCGGGCGAACCTTCGATATGCAGCGGCGTGGGAATCTGCCAATGCAACTCGCCCGTCGCTGTATCGAAACACAGCAGCGACGAATTGCGGTCCAGATGCAAGCCCTGGCCCACGACAAGATATTTTCCATCAGCGGTCAACGCTGGTGAACTGAAGATGCCCTTGTACATCACTGGCTCGGCACCCGGGCGAGAACCTGGAGGCGGAGCCTGATAGTTGATCCAGCGGCGTTCACCCGTCTTGGCGTCGAGGCAGAATACGCTGCCGTTGCTCGCCGGGGGGACAAGCGTGCATGAGGCACCGTACACCCAGCGGTCCGTCACGATGACGCTCGAAAGGAACTGGGCAAAATCATCCTCGCCGTCGATGTAAGTCCACAGGGGCTTGAGTCCCCGGGGTGCGGGTCCACCGGCATAACCGCTGCGGTTGATGTCCATGCGGTAGATCAGGGCACGCGCTTCCGTGGCCGTTTCGCCGACGCCCCCCGGCAGCTTGGCCGCGACGCCCTGTTCCCGCTGACGCAGATACGCCAGGGCCACCGACGTCCAGTTCGTCTGGCCTCCGTAGCCACCAGTCGAGCTCGCCGTGTTGCTCACGCCACGGACGCCTCCACGCCCGACGGGCGCTGGTGTCGGCCAGAAGGCCCAGATCGCCACACCCCCGGCCAAAGCCAGCACGATCATCGCCGGTACCCAGGGCTTTTCGCGAGAGACCCGGCCCCACTGGCTGGGCTTGAACATGATGGCCATGACGCTGATGAGGCCTGCCAGCACGGCGGGTAGCACTGCCGCCCCGGCGTTGAAAACAATGGGAACAACGGCCAGATTTACCAGACCAGATTCGACGGCCATACCAAGTCTCCATCAACGTGTTTGTTGAGCGACCGCGGACGCCGCCCGGGGGCCAATCGCTAATAGCGATATCCTAACACCCAGCCGTCGGATGCGGGTAAGCGACATTACAGTGCTTTTGAATCATTTCACCGGCGGTCGCTGGGTGAAACCCGAGAACAACACCGCGCTACCGCCGTGGGTCTTGCGGTCCAGATCGAGCGTCTGGCCATCACGCGTTTCGCGCACTAGAACTTCAAACGGCTTGTTAGGGCCCCACGACACATAGGTCATGCTCACGTGGGCATTCTCAACGATGAACAACGGCGGAAGATTCGCCGGGGTGATGCCTTTTTCGGCAAAATCCTTCTGGTCCCAGTTCTGGCGATACGTTCCGCCCAGCAACTCGGTCCACCCACCGTTCTTCGTCAATATTTTGGTGGCGAAGTCTTCGGTCTTGTGACCCAGCATCCACACTACGCCGCCGTCGTTAATGATGTTGGTCCCATCCAACCCCCCTCGCTCCGTGTTCATGTCGCGCAGCCAGGCGTGCACCTTGGTGAACACCAGCGGGTGGGTGACATTGCTTTCCATGAACACCTTTCCGCCGTAGCCCTCCGGCGCGGTGCGATAGGATCCCGATCCATGTCGGAATACCAGCGTGCGTTTCGAGGCCTGTTCCATCACAGTGTCGGCCTGCGAGCCGTAGTTTCCATAAAGCAACTCCAGGATCACCACGGGGGCGGCACCATCGTCGAGGCGAAAGACCGGTTGCGCACCGGTGCGGTAGATGATGGGCGTAACGCCGAAACCCATGATGCGTTGAACCTTATTCCGCAAGTGGATCGTCTTGCTGATCGTCCCGCCAGTGCCCGAAATGGCGATGTCGCGGGCGCCGCTGTCGATGGCTTTTTGCAGTGCATCAGAGATGTCGCCTTTGGCCATCACCACCGCCCACTGGTCGGCTGCGGGGTACTGCATTTCGGGGCTCTGCTCGATGGGGAGATTCAGCGTCGAGTCCGCGCCGGTTCCCGCGCCAGCGCTCGATCCCGCGCCCGAGGGCCAGTTCGTTTTCACAGCTTCCGATGCGAAAAACGCGACTTTCGGGCCCGTCACTGCATCTCCTGGACCCTTGATGGCCACCGCGTAACCCGCAGTTTGCAGATCGCGCGCCAATAAACTGCCCTCGGCAAGATCAACAGCCATCGGCCCCTTACCCCGCAGTTGACTCTCCAGCAGCACCACCATGCCTTGGACCCGCAGCGGCAGTTTGCAGTTGTCGGTCCGCAGATCGCGAATGCTGCTGGTGTTGGCGACCACGCCGGTGTCGCAGTTCCGCACCGTGACATGTTCCATCGTGAAATAGTTGCCGATGCGCGTTAACGCGATGCCCGTTTCGAAACCATCGACCGTGAGATAGCGTGCGCTGGCGGGGCCAACCTCCCAATCCGAACACGCCAGGCCGATGGCACCGCGATGATTGACCGGATCACTCGCGCGGATCGCGACATCTCGGATCGCGCCGGTGTTGTTGCTGTGGTAACTGAGGCCGATGGCACCGGGGTTGTTCTTGCCGATCTCGATCGTCAGGTGATACAGAAACATGGCCATGTTCTGTTCGCCCTGCTGCTTTGGGTGCCGGGTATGAACAAACGGCAACGGCTTGGCGCGATCGCCAAAGCCCGCGCTGCCATCAGCCAACTTCAGAATAGTCTTCGATTGGCTTTCACCGATGAGCAGCGTGCGTTTCTTTTTGGCGGCATTGACCCCATAGCGGAGTTGCTGACTGATGAGGTAGGTTCCCGCGGGAATGTAGATGGACCGGGGGGCATCGCCGCCGATGGCCTTCTGGAACGCTGCGGTGTCATCGGTCTTGCCATCGCCGACCGCGCCGAAATCGGTTTTGATGTTTTTGAGTTCCGTGCCTACGGGCGGAAGGAAGCGGGGTTCATAGCCATGGAGGTCCTCAATGGACCGGGCCGATGCCTGGGTTTGCAGGCTGGCAGCAAGCAGGAGTCCGAGCACGATGACCATCAGATTCCGCATGGCATTCCTTTGGTAGTGGACATTCGCACGCTGGGCTAACGTTAACTCACAGAGCATTGTATGATAAACTTACCAGCCGGATTGTCAAGGGTTTCGAGGTCCCTTGCGAAGCCACTGCCCCCCGGCGTTTGATGCCCGCAACTCCGCCATGCCTCACGCCGAGGCCTTGGCGTTCCTAAGACCAGGCGTCCAACCATGCGCGTCTCAGCACCTGCCACCCTCAGCGACATCGCCAACCGTGTCGGCGTCAGTCCCATGACTGTCTCGCGGGCGCTTCGCCAGACCGGTCGGATGCGCGATACAACTCGCCGACGCATCCTGAAAACCGCACGTGATCTCAACTACCGCACCAACGTCTCAGCGCGGTCCATGAAGCAAGGCGCCTTCGGCTGCGTGGGCCTCCTGATGAGTCCACGCATGTGGCAGGTCAACATCTCGCTGGATCTTCAGAAGGCGGTACTCTCGACCCTCGATGAGCACGACAACCATTTGATCCTGGCGCAACTGCCCGATGAGGAACTCACCGACCGTCGCTTCGTACCGCGCATCCTCCGCCAACTCATGGCTGATGGTCTGATCATCGGCTACGACGAAGCCATTCCCCCAGCCCTGTTCGACTTGATCGACAGCTTCAACATTCCTTCGATCTGGCTCAACTCCAAACATCCCCACGACTGCGTGCATGCCGCCGACCTGCAGGGCGCGCAGGCCGCCACCGACCGGCTCATCCAAAGCCGACATCGGCATATCGCCTACGTGGATCTGTCGCATTGCGAAGATGAATTGCCCCACGCCCACTACTCGGCCAAGGATCGTGTCGGCGGGTACGTTGCTGCCATGCGAAAGGCCGGCCTCGCGCCACGCACGCTCTGGCGACAAACTCGAGCCGAATCACCCGAGTCGCGCATCGAGCGCCTGACCACCATGCTCGCAGCCAATGATCGACCCACCGCCATCATCAGCTATGGGCAGGCCGACCTCGTCCACGTCGCAGCCCATGGCATCGGGCTTGCCCGGCCCGATGATCTGCTGGTCGTCGATTTCCGTGATCGGGCGCGAGTTGACGTCTTTCAACCCACGCGGTCGATCCTGCTGCCGCAGCAGGAATTGGGCCAGCGTGCTGCTGAGTTGGTGTTGACGAAGATCGCCAACCCGCGAAAGAAACTTCCCGCGCTGGCGGTCCCGTTGCGATTGGAGCATCTGGATGAGCTACCGCCGCCGCGTAAAAAATAGTGGGCCTTAACTCGGCCCCACCTTCCTATAGGAACTCCGCGATGTCCAACCCCGCCCCAGCCCCCGGCACCGATGCACCCATCACCGAGGTGACCATCGAGGCAAGCCCCGACGTTCAGACTCGCCAACTGCAGGCCGCCATCGACCAGGTCGCTGCGGCAGGCGGTGGTATCGTGCGCCTCGCGTCCGGCACGCATCGCTCCGCGACGCTGCACCTTCGTTGCCGTGTCGAATTGAATCTTCAGAAAGACGCGGTGCTGCTGGCGCATCAGGACATCGAGGCCTACCCGATCATCGATTCGATGTTGGCTGCCCCGGGCCACGTGCAAGCGTTGGTCACGGGCGATGATCTCGACGATGTCGCCATCACCGGCCCGGGCACCATCGCCGGGTGGGGCAACGCGCAGATGTCGTGGCACACCGCCAACACGATGGGCTTCCGTCCAGCGCTTGTCTACCTGCGAAATTCCCGCCGCGTGCGCATCGAAAATCTCACCTTGTGCGACAGCGTCTTCTGGACCTGCCACCTCCGCGCCTGCCAGGACGTCGTCATCCAACGCGTCACCATCCGCAATGGTTGGCCCAACTCCGATGGCATCGACCCCGATGGCTGCCGCAACGTCGTGATACGAAACTGCGACATCGATGTGGGCGATGACTGCATCTGCCTTAAAAGCGTCCACGGCGAAGTCTGCGAGAACATCCACATCTCCGACTGTCGCCTTCGTACATCGTGCGCAGCGTTGAAGGTCGGCACCGAAGCAGTGGGTGATATCCGCGACGTCCGCTTCGAGCGATGCAAAATCCAAACGCCGGGGCAGGCATTGGCCATCTTCCTCAAAGACACCGGACACTACGCCAACATTCGGTTCAGCGATATCGAGATCGACGCTGTGAATTCGCAGTTCCCCATCGTCGTGGATGTGACGCCGCGGAACTATCGTGATGCGAGTGAATTGGGCACAGTGCGGAACGTCACCTTCGAGCGGATCGCACTCAAATCCCCCGGCCGCATCTATATCGAAGGTCACCCCACTTCGCCCATCGATGGCTTGGTGTTGAGTGACGTAACTATCCAGCGCACCGGCCCGCTGCAACTCCAAGGCAGCCACAAACCCATCGGCGGCGCCCGCGGCACCCTCGACCCGGACCGCGACCGCTACTGCGGAATCGAAGCCAGCATCGTGCTGATCCACGTCAAAAACGACGAAATCCAAGGCGTGACAATCGACACCCAATCACACCGCCTGCCGGAGATCCCCCTCATCGCACGCGCCGATGGCAGTGTCGCCCGTCCCCGCACATAACGGACGGCAAAATAGGATGATCCAAGGGCGCAAAATGACCGGGGAGGGACTCGAACCCTCGACCAGCGGCTTAAAAGGCCGCTGCTCTACCGACTGAGCTACCCGGTCGAATGATTGGAGAGTCTAGCAAAAAGGCGAGGGGGCGACCACGCGGCCTGTCCTGCTTTTGCAGCGAAAAAGTAAAGCTCGCCTGGATACCCGCCAAACGCAAGCCGCCAAATCGGCAGTTTCTGGGACCTGTCAAGGGGATGGTTGGTCATTGGCCTATATTTTTATAAACCTATTAACAAAAGCCTTTAATAGCTACAATGCCGGTGCAAATATCGTTTTTATTTCTGTTAATTTGTCGATAGTGTGGGTACAATCTCAGCGAGTTCATCGGCGGTAGTTTGCCGTCGAGCCCCGCCCGAATTGTCTCGGGCACCGAGGTCTTGATGACCGATCGCTAGAGCCAACGTCTGGCTCGCCCAACCCCTGGCCACCTGTATGTTACGACCCCCCACCGTGCTCACGGAGCGCTTGGTGCTGCGCCCGTTCACCCTCTCGGATGCACCGCAAGTTCAACAACTCGCCGGCGATCCTATGGTCGCGGACATGACCGATTGCCTGCCCTGGCCGTATCGGGACGGCATGGCTGAGGCGTGGATCGATTCGCTTGAGGGGACGTGCGCAGAGGGTCGCAACGTGACCTTCGCCGTTCATAGCCGGGCTGATGACCGACTCGTGGGATGTGTGGAGTTGGACTTCAATCCCATGGAGCCCGAGGCCGAGTTGTCGTATTGGTTGGGGCGACCGTTCTGGGGTCAGGGTTACGCGACTGAGGCTTGCCGAACCGCGCTGCGATTTGGTTTTCGCGATGCGGTAATGGACCGCATTTTCGCCTATCACTTCACCCGCAACCCAGCTTCGGGTCGCGTGATGGAAAAACTGGGCATGCGAAAGGAGCGGTTCGTTGCTCAATATCCGCTGCTGCAGAACAAGCGGGAAGATGTGATGGTTTATGGTCTGCTTCGCCCGGAGTTTGAGAAGCAGGCGATCGTCGTGCGTCCGATGGTCGAGCGGCCGGTGCGGGTGGTCGAGCCGGTCATGGCGCTGGCGCATTAAGGTCGATTTGTGGAGCGCAGGCTGCGACGTCGGTAGTGCCAGAGCTATCGAAAATATGAGTGACGTCGGCGAGGCAATGCAGCACGATCACTTGGTGCCCGTCGGCCCCTTGCCCGTGAGGTACTTGGCGCGAAGGGCCTCTTCGAGGTCCACACCATTGATATTGGCCAAAGTGCAAAGCCACGCGATGACATCAGCGAACTCTTCGCGGATGTTGGCTTCGTCGCGTTGATCCTGAGTGTGTGCGGCATTCAAAGCGGTGGCGAGTTCGCCGATCTCCTCCACCAGCCAGAGAAACGTCGCAGGCGTACCGCGGGCGGCATCGGTGGCGTAATAGCGGTCGCGGATGTGCTGCTGAAAGCCGGCGATGGTCAGGGGTTCATGCGTGGATTCAGGTGGGGTTGTCATGAAATCATGGTAGCGAATGGTTCGCATGGGTGGTCCTCCTATCATTAGAGGATGAAGACCACGACACTCAAAGTTGCGGGCATGCGTTGCGCCGGGTGCGTCAACCATGTGGAGAAGAACCTCAAGGCAGTAGCGGGGGTGTCCAGCGCCAGTGTGAATCTGGCGACGGAGGAGGCGGTGGTCAGCCACGAGGGGCCGGTGTCGCAACTGGTCGAGGCGGTGAAGGAAGCGGGGTACGAGGCCACGCCCGAAGCGGAAGATGAGCCTGATATAGATAGCTCATCCCCTGCCCACGAACATGGCCGAACCGATACCGAATCGTCGGCGACCCAAGGCGACGAACACGCGGACCATGCGCGCGGTGAGCGCGAGGATACGGGTGACGCTAACAAGCCTGACCAAGCTCACGACCACAGTGGCGGCGGGGCGGGACAGTGGCGGTGGCGACTCATCGCAGGAAGTATCTGTGCTGTGCCCGTAGTCGTTGTCGGCATGGGCTCACACCTGGTCCCCGTCCATCACGCCACCGGGGCGGGTGGAGGCTGGTGGCACTCCCCCGGTGCCGCATGGCTGCAACTGGTGTTGAGTGCTGCGGTGATGGCGCTGCTGGGCTGGCCGTTTTTCAAAGGTGCCCTCAATTCCGCCCGACATTACCGCGCGGACATGGACACGCTGGTGGCGCTGGGCACGAGCGTGGCGTTTGTCTACAGCGTCGTCGAAGTGTTGCGGGGGCGATATCACGCGCTATATTTCGAAACAGCAGTCGTCATCCTCGTACTCATCGGGTTGGGTAAGTGGCTCGAATCGCGCGCTCGCTCGAGCGCCGCTGCCGCCATCCGCGGGTTGATGGACCTTCAGCCGCGCAAGGCGATTGTGATCCGCGACGGTCAGCAGATCACCGTGGCCTCGGCACAACTCAAGCCCGACGATATTGTTCTTGTGCGCCCCGGTGAGCGTGTGCCCGTGGACGGCTTGGTGACGCAAGGTCAATCAACGCTCGATACGTCGATGGTGACCGGTGAATCCATGCCGCGCGAGGTGCGCGAAGGTGACAAAGTCATCGGCGGGACGCTCAATCACACGGGCTCGTTTCAGTTCCGCGCGACCCACACGGGCAAGGCCACGCTCCTTTCACAAGTCGTGGAGATGGTCAAGAAGGCCCAGTCTTCCAAGGCCAACGTGCAGCGCATCGCCGACGCGGTGGCGGGCGTGTTCGTGCCGGTGGTCATCGTCATCGCCCTGGTGGCCTTCGGCATCTGGGGGCTGGCGATGGATCAATGGCCCACAGCTCTGTACGTGCTCGTCGCTGTGCTCATCGTCGCGTGTCCTTGTGCGCTGGGCCTGGCGACGCCGACGGCCATCATGGTGGGCACGGGCCTGGGCGCCAAGCAGGGGATTCTCATCAAGGACGCTGCAGCACTGGAGCGCGCAGGCAAACTGACGCACGTGGTGCTCGACAAAACCGGCACGCTCACGACGGGATCCTTCGCGGTCACCGATGTCTGGACACGCGATGACACAATCGACAAAGACGAACTGCTGCGACTGGCCGCATCCGTCGAACAGCACAGCGAGCATCCATTGGCACATGCAATCGTCGCATGGGCTCAGTCGCAAAAGATGTCGCTGACCCAACCCGAAGATTTCGCCAGCATCACAGCAGGGGGCGTGCGTGGTCGCGTGTCGGGGCGCAGCGTCATGGTGGGCAAACCCTCCACGCTCTCTGAGCATGGCGTCAACGACGTCGCCCAACTGACTCAACCCATGGACAAACTCGAAGAGCAGGGGCGCACCGTCGTCGCCGTCGCCATCGACGGCAAAGCTGCCGGTCTTCTGGCCTTGGCGGACTCGATCAAACCCGGTGCCGCTGAGGCCGTCAACGCGCTGCATAAACTGGGCCTCAAGGTCATCCTCATGACCGGTGACAACCACGCCACCGCCCGCGCCGTCGCCAAGGAACTGGGCATCGACGATGTGCTGGCCGAGGTCCTGCCCGCCGAGAAGCAGGCCAAGGTTGCCGAGTTACAGAAGCAAGGCCACATCGTCGCCATGGTCGGCGATGGCATCAACGATTCGCCCGCGCTCGCCACCGCAGACATCGGCATCGCCATGGGCGGCCAGACCTCATCATCCGACAGCAACGCCTCGCGCGGCGGCAGCGACATCGCCATGGAAGCCGGCCACGTCACCCTCGTGGGCGGCGACCTCGCAGGCCTGCCTCGCGCCATTCGCCTCTCCCGCGCCACCATGCGCCGCATCTACGCCGGCCTGTTCTGGGCCTTCATCTACAACCTGATCCTCATTCCCCTGGCAGCCTTCGGGTATCTCGACCCCATGCTCGCCGCTGGGGCAATGGCGTTCTCATCAGTCAGCGTGGTGCTCAACGCCCTGTGGCTCCGCTGGACATGGCGCAGCTGATCGACGCACCCGCCATCATCACCGCACCAGGTCCAACCACGCCTCGGGCAGCACCTCGAGCCAATAGCGCCCGTGAATCCGCCTGACAAACACCTTGCACCCAAACGTCGCTGTCAGCGACTCAGGCGTGATGACCTGCTCCGCCGGACCCGCCAGCGCAACACGGCCCTGCCGCATCATCACCACCTGCACCGTGCGCGGCGAAATCTCATCGACATGATGCGTGATCATCAGCACCGTCGGCGAATCACGACGCGCCAAAATCATCTCCACCGTCGCCAGCACATGCTCACGCCCCGCAATATCCAGCCCTGCCGTCGGCTCATCAAGTATCAACAACTCAGGCCGATGCACCAGAGCCCGCGCCACCATGACGCGACGTTGCTCACCAGTCGAAAGCTGACCATAGCGATGCGTCACGCGTTTGCTTAAGCCCACGTGCGCCAGCAGATGAGCCGCATGTTCGCGCTGCTGTTCGCTGGGCTTGTCATACAGCCCAACGGTGGCGAAGTAGCCCGTCACGACAGCTTCCAGTGCCGTCAGATCAGCATCGACAACCGCGCCCGCAGCATGAACGCCCCCTACATCGACGGTAGGGTTGACAATGCCGATTCGCCGTCGCAGCGCGCGGATGTCCGTGGCCCCCAGCGTCTGCCCCAGCACATCAACTCTGCCCGAAGTGGGAAACATGTGTCCGGTGATGCAGCGGACCAGCGAGGTCTTCCCGCTCCCGTTAGGCCCCAGGATGACGGTGCATCTGCCCTTGGGCACCGAGAGGTTGACGCCCTGGAGGATGGTGGTGTCGCCCCGTTGCACGTGCAGATCGACAATATCAACAGCGGGCTGGGGCATCGGGACACTCATGCCATGGTTAGCCGTCCATCTTAGTCACGCCGCCAACCGTTTCACATCCCGCGCCTTGATCACTTCCCCCACCCCGCGCCCCGCAGCGCCGATCAAGCCGCCAACTTCAGCGTGCCGCTCTGGTTGAGCGCCGCAGCGCCGAAGGTCACGCTCACGGGCATGCAGGCCGGGCCTGACTCCTCACGCGGGTTGGTCCAGAACGCCGCCA
>JBGSTK010000263.1:0-2122 GCA_041736565.1 Phycisphaeraceae bacterium
GGCGCAAAACTTCCACTGCCTGGGCCACAACGCCGTCGAAAGGCGCCGGTTCAAATTCAACACGGGCAGCAGCTTCGTGATAAGGTCCGATAAGACAATAATCATCGCCCCAACGACTGACCGCTGCCGGGGCTTTGCTTCGCAATACGGTATAGATACCGCCTGTCTGCGAACAAACCTCCCAGGCAATCTCAAACAGCATAGGGACAACCGATGGCTCTACAGCCACCGGAACTTGCTCCCCGCCGAGCTTTCGCCCGTTAGTTCCGCGTGAAGATGCTGAGCTCATGGAGGCCCTCGTGCACCAGACAGAGCAGCCGGACTTTTGCACCAGTCCTGCTGCCTACCGCTTCACCCCCACCACTAGCAATACGAATGGTGAGGGTACACGGCACCAAGCGTGTTGTAAAGCGCCGACCACGAGGATAGGACAGATCGAGTGCCGCTACTTAGACATATCGTCCGAGAGGCTGCGCGATCTTCATACGCAAAGGCTGTTTACTGCTCGACTGTCTCGTACGCCTTGTCGCCAAGCACCACGATCACCCGGCTACCGAGTTATTGTCAAATCTTGTGGATCGGCCGACCATCAGGCGGCGTCCTTCCTGGTTCCGTCAACGAATTGAATGCCTTGAAAGACATCCTCCAATAAGTGTGTACCGTTCAGCAGTCGCCAGAACTTCTCGGCTGACTGGGTCAACTTGAACACCATCGTCAGCGTCGCCATCCGCGATCCACAACCTTTGGTCTTGTGAGTCCGCAGCCGCACGGTAGCGAACGTCGACTCGATCGGATTGGTCGTCCGCAGGTGCACCCAATGCTCGGCCGGGAAGTCATAGAACGTCAGCAACACCTCCCGATCCTTCGCCAAACATTCGACCGCCTTGGGATACTTCGCCTGGTACATCTCCACGAACAAGTCGAACGCCCGCTCAGCATCAACCTTCGTCGCAGCCATCCAGATATCGTGCAAGGCCTGCGTGGCTTTACCATGCTTGCCCTTGGGCAGATAGTTCAGCACGTTGGCCGTCTTGTGCACCCAGCAGCGCTGCTCGCGGGTCTCGCCGAATACCTTCCTTAACGCTGCCCAAAAGCCCAACGCGCCGTCGCCAACCGCAACCTTCGGCACGTCAGCCAAGCCGCGAGCCTTCAGATCCAGCAGCAGCTCTCGCCAGCTCTGTTCGCTCTCGCGGTAGCCGTCCTGGATGGCCACCAACTCCTTCTTGCCCTCAGCCGTTGCACCAATAATCACCAATATACATTGGCGATTCTGCCCCTCGCCGTCACCGCCCAGGCGGACGTTGAAGTACACACCGTCCGCCCAGAAGTACACATAACGCTTGCCTGCCAACGAACGCTTGCTCCAGGCTTCATACTCGCCTTGCCAGACTTCCTTGAGCCGAACCACCGTCGATGCCGACAAGCCCGGCGCTTCCGGACCGAGTAGTGCAACCAACGCTTCGTTGAAGCCGCCCGAGCTGATACCCTTGAGGTACAACCAGGGAATCAACTCCTCGATGCTCCGCGTCTTCCGCAGATACTTCGGAAGAATCGCACTGGTGAACTGCATCCGTCGGCCTTCGTCGTCGATCCGCTTGTCGTTGACCCGCGGCTGGCGAACCTTTACCGGCCCGATGCCCGTCTGAATCTCCCGCTCCGGCATGTGCCCGTTGCGAACCACCAATCGATGACCATCCGGGCCTCGCAAGGCCGCATGCCGCTCAATGTAATCCGCCACCTCCGCATCGATAGCCTTGGCCAGCAACCGCGTGGCCCCATCCCGCAGAATCCCCGTTAATAGATCCTGACCCGCCGGGACTGGAAACGAAATGGCTTCTGCCGTACTCTCACGCATGGCGTATCCTCCGTAAATGGGTGTCTTGAACAACAACCCAGGATACGCCGCCTTTTTATTCACGCCATACACAAGAATTGGTTATATCTCACCGCAAACCCGCCCTTGCTATTCCATCTCACGTTGCTGATACTGATTCCCTTCAAAGAGGCGGTCGTACCCGGAGACCAGACATATGCCTGCGATTCAGGAGGAAAGGTTAGCGCAAACGCGTCCCATGATTCGACATATTCCCAAAACGGAAGCCATCGCAGCGATGATCTCGCT
>JBGSTK010000265.1:0-3994 GCA_041736565.1 Phycisphaeraceae bacterium
GGCCTGAGCCGTGGCCTTGCGATCGATGTCCTGCAGAGTCTCGTAAAGCGAGACGCGCTCTTCTTTGGAGAGCTGCATGGCATCGACGCGACGCAGCGATTGCCGCGCAGCTTCAATGTTGCCTTGCTCGTACTGGGCCATGCCCTGCTGGTAGAGCTCGGCGGCGGTGGGATCGGCGGCGAAAGCATTGCTTGAGCACAGCGTTGCGCTCAAGAAAAGTCCGGTGCCGAGGAAGAGGCCGTGGAGGGTACGACGTTGCAGCAAGGTTGACCTCCTTGGATTAAGCGTTTGCCGCGAAGAGCGGCAAGGTCGCGTATTCTCCAAAGAACTAGGGGTATGGAACATACGATAAAACCAATCGGGGCCGAAGCCCCACACTCAACATTCAACACTCAAGAATTCCGCCAGTCTAGTTAGCCGTCAAAGCGCCTGCAAGTCGCCCCACTTACCGGACGCGTTCCCATTTTAACGGACTTCCACCCTTACAGGGCCTCATCCCACATGCCTTGCACCGGTCCCAGCCTCGGGTGCACCCCTTGGCCTAAGGCTTGCGGTAGTTCTCCGCAGCATGCTTTCGCACCCGATCCCAGGCACCTTGGGCGGCGGTCAGCGACATTTCGCGCGGGGGAGCCGATGGCGACTTGCCGGCCAGGCGCCACGCCTTGAAAAACGCCTCATCATGGGCACGAATGGACTCGTAAATCTCGTTGGACAGGCGACCCGCATCTACGCTGGGCGGGGTGAGCCGCAACGCCAACGCTGTGCGAATACGTCCCATTTTCCGACTTGCCAGGGGCGACCAACCCAGCGGATCAAGCTCTTTTTCCGTGACGCCCAAGCCCTTGAGCAACAGGCTGGCGATGATGATGTGCGAATCTTCGCTGGGCAGGCGACCACGCAGCGTTAACGGGTCGTTTTCGTCCCGCTGGGCCTTTTCAAAGACGAAATGGGTGTGGGGGAAGAGGTCGATGAAACTCACCTTCCGCTCCGCCGCCACCGCCAGACCGGTGTCACTGAGGCGCGACAGCAGATCGTTGAAATTGAGGCTGTCGAGGTTGACGTCCATGCCTGACTGCACCGCGGCAGGGCCGAGGATGAACACCTCACGCACCGTCGGGCCCTTCTGGAGACGCTCGACAAGGATTGTGAGATGTTTGTGGAAACGTTGTGCAACACCCTCCGGCGACTCCCCCGGCTGTGGCATGGCATCGTTGAGCCCCAGGTAGATGAACACCACCGTCGGCTTGGTCAACGCCAGCAGTTCCTCGACATCATTCAAGGCACTTGCTGCGGTCGCACCATCGCGTCCGCCGTTGAAGACACGTAGGTCGCCCTTGGGCATCAAGGCACACATCGCGGCACCAAAAGCGCGGGTGTAAAAGCCCTGCTGCGTGACTTCGTCGCCCAAAAACAGGATCTGGTCATCGGGGCGGATCATCTTCCGCCATTCAATGGGCCGACCTTCCGGAACCGCAGCGGTCTGGCCCTCGGCACCATCATTCTGAGCCAGCGCAGCGGGGAGGCAGGCGAAGAAAACGGCGGCAAGCGTCCACAGCGTCAACGCGCGGTGAAGGAAGGTGTGTTGTGGCATGAGTGGTCCCTCAAATCCTGATGTTAAGCCATGACTTTATCGGCCTATCGCCCGGATTGGCGGCAATTCGAGGCAGCGCCGGCGGGCACCGCTTACTTCAACAACGCCTTCATTTCAACGATCGCCTGCCGCAGGCCCACGAACACCGCCCGGCTCACGATGCTATGACCGATGTGCAACTCGCGCAGATCAGGCAGCGCTGCGATGGGCGAGACGTTGACGTAATTCAGCGCGTGGCCGGCGTTGAAACCCATCCCCGCCTCGACGATTCGCCGCCCCGCCTCGGCGATCTGCTCAAGTTGTGCCTCCCAGCCGCTCCGCAGTCCGCCAACCCGATGAAAAGCCGCGGCATAGGGTCCCGTGTGAATCTCGCAGAAATCAAAACCCGCCACCGCAGCCGCATCGATCTGACTGGCGTGAGCATCAATAAACGCGCTGGCCGCCACCCCAGCATCGTGCAACCGCCCCACCACGTCCTTGAGCGTCATCAACTGGGCCGCGACCTCCAACCCGCCCTCAGTGGTCACTTCCAGCCGCCCTTCCGGGACCAGCGTCGCCATGTGCGGCTTGAGTTGCGTGGCGATCTTCACCATCTCCGCCGTGGCCGCCATCTCCAGATTCACCCTGATGTGGCAGGTCTGTCGGACACGCTGGACATCATCGTCCTGGATGTGTCGTCGATCTTCGCGCAGGTGCATGGTGATGGCGTCGGCCCCGGCCAGTTGCGCCTCCACCGCCGCCCACACTGGATCGGGTTCGTACGTCCGCCGCGCCTGTCGCAGCGTGGCGATGTGGTCGATGTTCATGCCCAGTTGGATCATCATTGACAGTGTAGGAACTCTTGACCCCGCAGTCTTGCGCATGCGTAGTCGAGGCATCGAGGTGTCGAGGGACGGGTCGCCATGCCCTACGGTCAGGCGAGCATGAGTTGATCGATGTAATGGTCTTCGAAGGCTGGGTCGGTGTTGAGTTCCACGACCTCCATCCCCGAGCCGACCTGGGCGATTTCCGTGAGGACCGAGCGGTCGAGCATCGCCATCATCGCACCGCCCAGGGAGGTGTTGCCCACGAGTTCGATCTGGCTGCGTTGGAATCCGGGCAGCAGGCCGGCGGCGATGGCGTTGTCGATATCCACGTGCATCCCAAAGCCGCCCGCCAGATAGAGTCGCCGCACATCGCCGGGCACCAGTCCCGCGCGATTCAGCAGCGTCAGCAACCCGGCGGCGATGGCAGCCTTGGCCTGCAAAAGGCGGGAGATATCCGCCTCGGCGACGACGATCGGGGCTGAGCCCCTGCCCCGCGCCAGGCGGAAGACCTTGCCCTCCTCGCCTTTTTCGATGTGCTTGCGCATATCCGGGCCGACAGCTTCGATGTTGAAGCGCCCGCTGGCGTTCAGCAGATCGCAGCGCAGTCCCTCGGCCAGGAAGTCGATGTAAGCCGAGCCGCAAATGCCCAAGGGCGTCGCGTCGCCGATGACTTCGAGGTCGATGGAAAACGGATCCTTCTCCAGGGCGATGTGGCTGATAGCACCTTCACCCGCACGGATGCCGTCGATGAGGCCCGCACCTTCAAACGCGGGGCCCGCGGCTGTGGCGCAACCCCAGAGTTTGTCGCCCATTTTCAGGACGATCTCGCCGTTGGTCCCGACATCCAACAGCAGCGACGGCCCATCATCGTAGAGCAGCCCTGAGGCGATGATGCCCGCGGTTAAGTCGGCACCGATATAGGCAGCCGCACCCGGCAACAGGTGAATGACGGGGTCATGAACGGCCGCTACGTTGTCCGCAGCATGGGGCTCGTGTCGCGCCAGACGCAGGCCCAATTCCGCGGCACGATGGGTGCGATGGTCCAGAAAAACAGGCGTGAAGGGACTCATACCCATCGACGAGGGATCGACCCCGGCCAGCAGGTGCTGCATGGTGGTGTTGCCCGCTGCCACGATGCACTTTAGCTGCGACGCTTGGGCATCTGCTTGACGTAGCGCTTGATCGATAAGCGGCCGCAATGTTTGGGCGACGATCGCTTCCTGCAGGATGCTGACCTGCGTGACATCCGAAAAGCAAAGGTTGATGCGGGTGAGCACATCATCGCCCAAATGCATCTGGCGATTAAAGCCGCTGGCACGTGAAAGAACCTTGCCTGTGGCCAGGTCCACCAACAGCACGGCGACGGTCGTAGTGCCGACATCCACCGCCGCGCCCAGGGTTGGTAACGCGGGCGGCGCCTCGCCAGATCCGGGTTGCCAGATGGGGTCGTGGGCAAACGGAACTTTGAGGGCGAAATCGGTGAGGACCTGCGGCTCGTAAGCGCAAAGCGAACGGTCCGGCACACGTACGGTCGTTGCGACAGCGCTGGTCGCGCTGCCCGCGCTGGTCGCGCCGTCGATGGCGTTGCCTCCCGGGG
>JBGSTK010000269.1:0-56955 GCA_041736565.1 Phycisphaeraceae bacterium
TGCCTGAGCATCCAATCCCTGATTCTTCGACTGTGCCATTGTGGAGCCTCCTGCTCGATTGTCGCCGTCCATCAGCCCGCATCCGTACGGGCCACCCCAAACCATAGGCACAAAGACCCGCCCCGGAAAATGGGCAGACCCCATCTCATGGTCTCCAATGTTCGATTGTGCAAATTCAGTGCGGGCGGAGGTGTCACAAACACGGGGTTTTTGAGGAGGTATTGATTTTCGACCATCGAGGGATAGGTGGGGGGTACAGGGGGGTGATGCGCGTATGAGGGGGGGTTGGGTGGGGGTACCATGGGGGTAAGGGGGGAGTCTGGACCACCGATTTCGAGGTTTTTGGTGCGTACACGCAACACGGTCGAGGCGGAGATCGTGGTGGCGAAGCATCGCGCGTAACAACCCTCGCAGTTCACCTATATTGACATCCGCCATAACTTTAGTTGCCCACAACAATAATGCGAGGAACTCACCTCATCTTCGTACGGACGCGTCCCCGGCACGGATTTCGCACCTGTCAATATGTCCACCCGAGAGGTGGGGGGTTCACGTGTCTCTGAGTCGGCTGGATACTGGCCGGAGACATAATCGCCGCTCGATCGCGGCTTAAACAAGCCCTGCCAGTGGCAGGGGAGAAAGGGAACAAAGATGATCAGGGCAACGACGTGGAAACTCACAATGGCGGCTTTGGCAATGGGCCTGACCGCACCGGCCATGGCACTGACGGTCAACGGCAGTGGGCAGGTCACTGACTGGAACAATATCCAGCCGTTCTCGCAGGCCAACGGCACGACTATAGCCAACGGCATTTCCTCCTTCCGTCAGAACAACTACTCGCCAATCTCGTATCCCAACATCGGCAATGTCCCAAGCCCCGGCGGCAGCACGGGTGAGCGATTCGACTTTGAGGAAGTCCACATCCGCAATCAAGGCGACGTGGTGCAGATCCTACTGATCAGCAGCAGCCTCTTTGAGCGTGACGGCTTCTACATGGGCGACTTCCTGTTCGACACCGATGGCAATAGCGCTTGGGACATGGGCCTGGTCACACGCAATCACGATGGTCTCAACGCTGGTCAGCTCTACGACAACATCACCACGAGCGGAATGCAGCAAAAGAGCGGTTCGTATTACAACAACGCTTCAGTGATCAACCAGATCGGCAACGGTGGAGCCGTGTTCGTCGATAACGGCCTGGCGATCGGTGGCACGTCACCCATCCTGGTTGACACGCACAACTTCACTGACGAAAGCGGCACCAAGTTCGCGGAATTCACCTTCACCGTTCCCCACGATGTGGACGGATTTGACTTCCAAATGGCTTGGGGTTGTGGCAACGATGTCATCCGTGGATTCCACGAGATGATTCCTCCACCCCCCCCGCCGAGCGGCGCTGTGCCGGAGATGACGACCGCATTGCTTTCACTGATGGGCGTCGCATCCCTGGGGTTCCGTCGCCGCCGCTGAAACGGGGATCGCTTTTACAGACGTGGCCTGACACAACAAGCGCAGCGGTCACCAAACTAGTGGGAGACTACATAACATGACGCGATTCAACACAAGTGCCGCAGCAACAGTCAGCCTGACCCTGATGATCGGCCTCACGGGATGCGGCGGTAGCGGGGACGGCGACGGCGATGGGAACGCACAGGTCGATCCTTTCCCGACCCTCAGCGCCCCCGTGCTGGCATTCAGCAGCGGCGGAGCATCGCCTGTGCCACCACAAGCTGTGACAAGCCAGACGCCTTCGCAACCGCCAGTCGCGCCGCCCCCCCCACCGACGCCATCGTCGGATGACGAAGATGGCGACTCATCATCCAGTCAGCCGACCCCCCCTTCGGATGACAACGACGGTGAGTCGTCCACCGACGTTTCGCTGATCGTCCCCGACTTCGACCAGACTCCGTCGGCCGTCCCACCAGGCGGGCCCGGCAATAGCGGCGCCGACAACGGCAACCCGAGCCCCGCGCCGACCGCTGCAGTACCTGAGCCCGTCACCGGTCTGTTGGGCGTCATGGGTCTGGCGGCGCTGGCGCTGCGTGTAACGCGTCGTCGCTGAGGCGAGCTACAATCGGGGAGGCTGGGATTGGTCCCCGCCCCATACCCGTGAGGCACGCCATGCGAAGTACATTGCCAGCTCTGGCCCTGTGTCTGGTTCTGTGCGCTTCTGTCTGGGCGCAAGAGGACAAGGTTGCGGATCCCGCGCCCGCGCAGAACCCCCCCGCCGTCGAAAAGTCGCCCGCCGCTGAGATCGCGCCCGGGAAGGCCCCGAAACTTCCGCATATTGCCATTGACCATAAAAAAGGTCATGTGGACGTTGACGCCATCGTCACCTTGCGTGAAGGCGATTGGCTGGAGTTGCTGGCCTGCACCAAGGGGACCAAGGAACACGAAGCGATCCTCGTCGTCGAAGCCCGCCCCAGCCACATTCACATGGCGCTGTTGATGGTCGGGCTCGAGCCAGGCAACCCGATGCGCTGGCAGCAGAATGAGGCCAAGGATGGCTACCAGATCATCGAAGCGCGCGGGCCCAAGGTCGCCATTACGCTGATCTACGAGATGGATGGCAAAACCGTCGAGACACCGGCCCATGAATGGATCGTGAACCAGCAGACGGGCAAGACCCTCGATGACAACATCTGGCTGTTCACCGGGTCGGAAATCATGAAGTTTGACGATGAGCCGCCAGTCTTTGCAGCTGATGTCAACGGCACCGCTATATCCCTCGTGACATTCGGCGACGAACTGCTGGGGAAGCAGACCAACGTCACCAACGAGACGGATAACGCGATGTGGACGGCTCGGACTCGCTTCATCCCGCCCCTGAACACTAAAGTGATCATTCGTCTGACACCCGTCAAGGAAAGGAAAGAGGAAGCCAATCCCAAGACGGATGCTAGCCCCAAGTCGGAAGCCGCCGACGGCCAAGGCAACGCTTCCGAACCCAAGGCGGCCGACCCCGCTAAATAACTCCACCCGTCAAGCAAATCCAAACCACACATGACACTAATCCTCAGTTGCTCGACAAACGATGACCAATCCCTTTGCGATCTTTGACTTTCCCGTGCAGTGGGACCTTGACCAGAAGGCGCTGCACACGCGTTTTGTGGCGGCGTCATCACGGAATCACCCGGATCGACACACGGACCCGCTCGACCAAGGAGACGCTGCACAACGCGCTGCGGAGATCAACGAGGCGTACCAGACCCTGCGTGACGATGAAGGTCGTGCCAACGCACTGCTGGAGATTCTGGGCGGACCCGGCAAGAGCGAGGACAAATCATTACCACCTCACTTGCTGATGCAGATGATGGAGGTGCGTGAGGAGATGGAAGAAGCCATTGCCGACGATGACGCGGCGACGGTATCGCGGCTGGCGGCATGGGCTGACGAGCAGCGTATGAGGCACGTCCACCGGGTCGGCGAGTTGTTAACCAAGGCCTCCCGTCAGGACTCGACTAAACGCGGCCCCACGTTGCAGGAGGCGCGACTCGAACTCAACGCCCTACGTTACTTCCAACGCATGTTGCAGCAGATTCCATGAGGGCAGGAGCGCAAGAGACATAACGTGACAGACTGTGGAGACTGCGACGGGCGTGGCCTATTTGAGGCCCCATATCGCAGCCAGTTCAGCCTTGCCCGCAGGAATCAGACGCATGTCATCTTCCAGAACCCGCTCCAGAAGTCGGCCCGCAGCGTCGTAGCGTGACACCTGCTCGGGCTGATCCGGTGCCGGACGAGAATGAACTTCAAGGCTGCCATCGGTCAGCGGAACGATTCGCTCCGTGCGGAAGGTGATCTTGCCCTCGGCCGGGAAGTAGGCGTAGTAACCCAATTCCACCTTCTCCTTACGCGGCAGCAATCCGCCCAGCAGGTAAAGCTCCACCTGCGAAACGTATTCCTTGTCAGGAGTCTTCCACTTGTTCTCTTCGATGCCTTCGGGTCCCTGACGCGTAACGGTCATGGCTGTCCCGGATCGCACGCCAGTCTCAGCCCAGGAGACGGTGTCGGGTGGCAGCGCTAATGGCTTAGGCTCGCCCGGTCGCACGGCTCGTGGCGGAGGCGGAGGGGCGGGACGCAACGGACGGGAGGTCACCTTGATCGACCACACTTCATCGTTGCCGTCTTCGGAAAGGAAAAACTCACTTTGCGAATCGGTGGCGCGATCACCAGCTTGTACGCGTGCCTGCAACGTCACCCGCAAGCCCGGGGTCTTCATGGTTTTGTCGGTGCCCTGCGTCATCTTCATGTAGCCGACGTCCTGACCCTCGCGCACAATGCGCAGCCATTGTTCATCGATCAGGGCACTCGTCTGCTTTTTAAAGTCGATGCGCTTGCGCCATTCGCCGCCCTGTTTGAGCATGGCTTTGCGTTGCTCTTCAAGCTTGGCGCGATCCTCGAGGTCCACGCTGCGGAATACTGCTTCGAAAATCGGCTTAACCTTTTCAAAGTCTTCCTCATCGACCTTCAATTGCAACATCGCCACCGTGCGAGGATCGATTTGCATGAACGCCTCGCCCAACACCCATGGCTTGGCCTTGCGGTTGTCAACCTTGAAATAAATCACGGTGCCGGGTCGATTCCGGGGCCTCACATTCTTCTGCTCTGTCAGGCGCATGCGCTCTAGCGAAGCAAGTTGTGCCACAGCGGATTCGAGGACCTGCTGAAGGGAAACTTCCTCGGTGCTCTTCTTGATGAACAGAAAAATCTGATAGCCGCTGTCCCCGGTGATACGGAGCACCGCATCGTCGGCGGTTTCGCGTTCCAGCTTCGACGACAGCGGCGGCCTGAGCGTCAAGCCATAAACCGGATCGCGCCAAACCTCACGCGCCAACACCTCGTCGAGTGCGGGCCCGGTCTCGACTTCCTTTGCGTCGGGCGTTGGAGCGGCCTGCTGGGCCATGATTTGCGGCGACAACACCAACACCATCAGCAAAGCCAGCGGCACCGCCAACAGGGACGTCAGCCGGTCGCGTCTGGATTCCGCCCGCACAACGGCTCGATGACTATTAATCTTCATCTTGGGTACTCGTCGGGGAGAGTTCAATCAGTTAGCAGAACGTCGCAGGCTCGCCAGACTACGAGCAAAAAGCGTCTGGTCTATTTCCTCTTTCATCGGCCGACCAGTCCAAGGGTCGGGAGGAATGTACTGCTGTTGGGCCAGAACCCAATAGTCCTGACCATCGGTCAGCACCGCGATCTGATGGGCCTCGTAAACATCGTCTGCTTCGCTGGAGGGGCTGAAAACCACGACAGTCAACCCCTTGAGATCGCCTCGCTCGTAGGGGGTTGCCCGCGGCACGTCCGTTGCCGTCGCCAAATCGGGATTCACAAAAGCGCCTAGAGCCAGTTTCAGCGCCTCCGTCAAAGAATCGGGCTTGTGTTCAGGTGCGATCCGGGCGATCGCCACACTGGTAAGGGCTCCGCCGGGCTGCGCCAGTCGCTGGTAGTCGGCAAAGAGTTGCGATTCGCCGGTCTGAGGCAGCGTGATCCAACGGGCGGGCATCGCCAGTTGCAGGCCCGCGACAGTCACTTGCCGCGTGCCGCTGATGCCTGACGCCAGGAGCAGGGACAGCAGCAGGAGAGCGGTCATGATGATGGCGATCGCGACTAGCCGTTTGCGGGGGTCTGCAAATCGGGGAGGCTTTGGCATGCTGAAATCTTAGCACGGAACGGTCGGGGGTCGCGGGATCGCGGCACTGCGGGTCATCATGCCCCGCCGGGGCAACGACAGATCAACTCACGCCGCGACCGCCAGCGGAGCGGTGCGCGGAATCTGGATCGGCAGGGGAATGAGTCGCTGCGTCGCCAGTTGTGGCAGGCGTACATCAGCCAATGCCTGACGGGTGATGCGACGAACGACGCGATCGGTGGGCATGGCTGACCAAAGGGCGGCATGATTGCAGAAGACCGCATCGAAGGTCACATCCCGGCACCACTGTTCCACGCAGCGACGCAACGATGACGCCAAGCGGAAGTCAACCCCAAGCCAGGACCACAGATTCCCGGCTGGTTGAATATCCAGACGCGTGGTCAAGGTTCGCAGCGAACGCCATTGAGAAATATGCACGGGCCCGCGTGCCAGGCAGGCCAGCGACACGGTGTGTCCGATGGCCGCCAGTTCTACCTGCCGCCAGGCTTCCACCTGCTGACGGGACCCGGTGCGCGAAGGCACGCAGTCGACGAGCATTAACAGACTTGGCTTGTTCCATTTGACGTTCGACATTCCGGACTCCGATTCTTCACTAACCATCACTCCTGAGTCAGTCACCCGCGACGCGGCGAGCGGCGACTCAGCAATATCGAAATCAGGCAGCCTTCTTTTTTGCGTGGTATCGGTAGCGGTAACGGTACGCGTACTTCGAGTACTTGCCGTGATGCGGCGGCTGATCGGTGGCGATCAAGCCCCCCACGGCCGCGTTGTAGCTCGTCAACGTACGAATGGCTTGATCGATCAAACCCCGAGGCGTGACGCGCATCCGGGCGATGAGCAGCACATCATCGGATAGCGCGCCGAGGATTCCCGCATCAGCCAGTTCCACCACCGGGGGCGTGTCGATGATGATGTGGTCATAGCGCTGACGCAGTGTCTGGAGCAAGCTGACCATCGTCGGGCAACTGAGTAGTTGCACCGCTTCGGTGCCCAGGCTTTCGCCCGCGGCAAGGACGTGCAACTGCGTTTCGCCTACTGACAGCGTGGCGGACTCAAGCGATGCGTCGCCGCGAAGCACGCCGACGAGGCCCGGCGTATCGGGCAGCGTCATGAGCTTCTGGAACTGCGGCAGGCGAAGGTCGGCTTCCACCACAATCGTGCGGCGGTTACGCAATTCCGAAAAGCTCAGCCCAAGGTTGAGGCTGGTAATCGTCTTGCCTTCCTGCGGCGTGGCGCTGGTGATGGTGTGAACGAGGCGACGCTGGTTCTTCCAACGCGCCAGGATGCTGGTGCGAATCGAGCGATATTCCTCAGCCATCACACTCGAAGGGTCGCACAGTCCCACGAGGCGATCATCGACCTGCGTCAGATCCGTTATGCAGCAGCGCGCCGAGGAGATGGGCGTACCCGCCGCCGCGGAGGGGTGTAGCTGGTCCAGTGGTTCAGCGGAGGAGAGATTCAACTGGTCGAGTGGTGCGGCCTCGGGCAAGGCCTCAAGCTCCGGTGAAATCGATTCGTCGTCAGCTTCAGCCTGAGCTGCGATGGCAGTAAACGGCAGCGTCCCGGTGTCGGCTGCGTCGTTGCGAGGCTCGCTGGCGAGCGCATCCTGGGGACGCGTCGTGGGCGCTTCCCCGCGACCGGCTCGTTGCATGGCTTCAAAAATGTGTCCCATAGGATTAGGTCCCCGTCATGCGCAGCGTCGGCGCGGGTTGGAGCAGGAGAGAGCCGGAGCCTTGGCCCAACGCGGGCATGCTCTGTGACCAGGGCGTATCAGTGAAGTTAGGCACCATGTCCGCCAATCCTCGGCGAACGAGTTCGGGCGTGATGCGATATGCCTGGCGAACAAAACCTAGAAGCAGGCAGTTGTCGCAGGCGACGTTGATGAGTCTGGGAACACCCCCGGTCGTGCGGTGGATCAGTTCAATGGCGGCTTCGTCGAAGGTTACGGTGATGTTCTTGGCGTCGCGTGATGCGGCGCGGATTCGGTGAGCGATGTAGCCCGCCGTTTCCGCTGCGGTCATCGGCCGCAGCTCTTTGGCCAGCACGATCCGCTGACGCAATGCGGATAGACGTCCCGAGCGAATGCGATGGCGAAGCTCCGGCTGGCCGACGAGGACGATCTGCACCAGTTTGTCGGTGGCAGTGTCGAAATTGCTCATAAGCCGCAATTCTTCGAGCGCTTCGTCGCTGAGGCTCTGCGCTTCATCCACCAGCAGCACTGCGGGCAGGCCCCGCTGCAATTGTTCGGAGAGTCGCAGGCGCAGGCGTTCAAGCAATCGAGCATGATCGTCACTCTTGCGAATGGGCAGTTCCAGGTGTCGCACGACCTGTTTAAGCAGGCTTTGTCCGGTCTCGTGGCCGTGTAGCACGGGGACGAGCAGGGCTTGGCCTTCCAAGCGTTGCATGACAGCGCGGCTAATGGTGGTCTTGCCCGAGCCGATGTCGCCGGTGACGAGCACAAAGCCCTTGCGCATGCGGATGGCGTACTCGATGGCGGCCAACGCTTCGCGATGCTGCTCGCTGGCGTAGAAGAAGCGCGGATCGGGTGTGCTCTCGAAGGGCAGCGATTCAAATTGATAGAAATCGTGGTACATCGTTAGTCCTGGTCGTCTTGGGTGGTGTCAGCCAGCGTGTCATCGACTGCAAGCGTCATGGTGTCAGGGACGTCGGAAGTGTCCGGGGTGATCGGCGCCGCATCGGCGGAGATCGGCTGGGCATCGGTGGTGGTCGGCCGGGCGTCGGCGGTCGCTGCTGCGGTGGCCTTGGCGGGGCCGAGTAGCCGCAACGCCGACATCAGCGGGTCGCCGCGCCACTGTTCGAGTACTTGTGGCTTCTGCAGGTCCAGGTAGAGGACGCCCGCCAATAGGCCAAGCAGGATCGCCATGCACGCGAAGTTCAGCGGCAGCAACACGCGTCGTTTGAACTGCCTCATGCGGCGATGCTGAAGCGAGATGATCTCGCTGACGCTGCCGAGCATGGGAACGTTGTAAGTCGAAGAAAGCTGTTGCCCGTCGTTGAAGGTGTCATCGTTCTTGTAAGCCAGCAGGGCGCCGAGCGTGCCTGCGAGCAGCCCCAAGCCGATGGAGCCCGCCAGAGCCTGGTAGAGATTGGGCGACACGGGGTTGCCCACGGGACCGGCCGGCTGGATGAAGGTCAACTGCACGCCGCGGTTGCCGGACTCGGCCGCCATCGAGATTTCGACACGCCGCTGATTGTCTTCCCAGAACGCCAGTTGGCGGCGGGCTTCATCCACTTCGCGGGATATCTTGAGGTACTCGCTGCGCACCGGGAAAAGCTGGGCGTTCTGCGAATCACGCGCGGCGATTTGACGCTCTACGGATTCAATCTGCCGCGTCATCGCCTCGATGTCGGCCTGATTGTTGGTAATGAGCAGAGCCAACTCGGCGCGGCGGGGATTGATGGCGACTTGGGTTTCGATCACCACCTCGGCAGGCAGCGCCGCGAGTTGCTTTTCGCTTTCGACAATCTGCTCGCTCAGTGCGATCACGTCCGGATGCTTCTCCGTCATCTTGAGGGAGCCGACCATGTTGGCGTACTTTTCACGCTGCTCGCGCAGGCGTAATTCCACCGCTGCCATATCGGGGTTGCGGGCGCGGGTGTAAGAGGGTGAAGTATCAGGCGTCTCTGCCAAGGTCTTCTTCAAGCCCTCGACGCGGAGTTGCGTGCTTTGGAGGTCGTGGCGCAGATCTTCGAGCCGGGTCTTCAGGTCCGCCGCGGGTGTCAAGCCGCCGGTACTGGTGTCCGGGAGCAAGGTGCGGTTTTCGATCTCGAAGGCGAGCTTCTTATTTTCGAGTTCCTCGATGAGTGATCGAGCCCGAGAAGCCTCGGTGCGGTAGAACGTCACGCTCTGTTCAAGCCGCTCATCGATACGCTTGCGGGTACGTTCCAGGTAGTTCTGAACCAGTGCGTTGACCGCTTCACGCGCCAGCACGGGATCCTGCGCCAGGAAGCCGATTCGGATTCGATCCAGGTCGGCGGTGGCGATGTCATAGTGGATGGTGGCCTTGGTCGCCAACTGGCGGCGCAAGGTGGTGGGATCGAGGCGTTGGGGATTCGTCGTGCCCTCGGGGTAGATGCGTGCGCCCATCTGTTCAATGAGTTGATCGATCGCCGGTCCGCCGATGATTTCCTCGGTGGTGGACTGACGTGGGTCCTGGAAGCGCAGGCCACCGCGGCTCATGATTTCGGCGAGCACCAGGTCCGTGCGTCGCTCGAAGGTTGCCTCGGCCTTGTACTTGCGGGGCAGGAACAGGCAGGCACCGAGCATCAGTGCCGTTACCACGAAGGCCGGTACGGTGAAGCGCCAGTGAAAGCGCCGCAGTGCCCGCCAGGCTTCCCGCATCATCTCAGCTTGTCGATTGTCGTGACTCATGGTTAGTTCTCGTTGCCAACGCAAGTTGGCTCTTCCGGCGGCCTGTTTAGCGCACCACGTTTTCTCCGTGGCCCGCAGAAAGGGGCGATCCTGAGGCTCGCATGGTCAACTCTGAAGCACCCGAAGCAGTGCTGACCGCCGGTTGGATCGGCAGCAACACCTGCTGCAGCGCCAGACCAACCGCTGCCATTGGGGTGGGCGGAACGTAGAGCACATCGCCTTCCTCAAGTACCGCGTTGAGGGCCATATCGCCCTCCTTGATCATCTTGTCCAAGTCGATGGTCATGCGTTTGACCATCACCCCGTCGCGGCCGGGGCGAAGCACATCGATACGGCCATGGTCCGCCAGGCGGGTAGGCTGCGCCATCGACAGCGTGCTCATGATGGTGTTAGCGCCGGTGTAGGGATAGGGGCCCGGTGCCATCACCTCACCCCACACAAAAACCTTCTTGCTGTTGAAGCCCGCCACGCGAACGCTCACATCAGCATCCTGATAGAACTCCCGGGCGATGACCTGCAACTCGGCACTGATCTGCTCGACGGTCTTGCCCGCCACGAAGTGACTGCCCAGCAGGGCCAGGGTGATCTTACCGTCAGGGCGAACAGTCTCGGTGTGGCGATCGATCTCACGCACCCGCTTGGAGGTGATGATCAACACATCAGGCGGCATGACGCGGTATTCAGTGGCGGTCACCAGCGGCTGAGTCTCGGGGATGAACGCGTCGAAATCGCTGAACTTGGGCGAGCACCCCGCCAAAGCCAACACGACTAAGAGCCAAGCCGTGGCCCAACCCAGCAGTCGCAGGCGACGCAGCGGGTAATCCGGCATATGAGCGTGAATGTTGAGCATGATGACGGCTCCTTGACTGACGATCCAATGGTTCACAGGGCAGCGCGATCCCAAATACGGGGGATCGTGCGAAAGAGAAGCGACAAATCATGTCGCAGGGATTGAGTACGCAGATACAGCAGGTCGTAGGCGAGCTTACGTCGGCTGCCACGAAGATCGTTGGCGTATCCATTGCGGACCTGCGCCAGGCCGGTGAGCCCGGGCGTGGCGGCGAATCGACGCTCAATGCCCGGCAGCTTCTGCCTTAACAGGTCGATGATCTCGGGCCGTTCGGGTCGGGGACCCACCAGGCTCATGTGTCCGACGAGGATGTTCCAAAGCTGGGGCAGTTCATCGACGTGGCTCTTCCGCATCCACCCGCATCCGGGGAGAATGCGTGGATCGCCGCGATGAGCAAAGCGTGCTCCGGAAAGATGTTCAGCGTCTTGAACCATGGTTCGCAGTTTGTAGATGGGGAAGAGCCAGCCGTTGTGGCCCACTCGCCACTGGCGGTAAAGGGCCGGGCCGCGGTCGCAATGTCGAATCCACAGGCCGCAGACGATCAGCAGGGGAAGTGCCAGCACCATTCCGGTGCCCGCCAACACGACGTCCAGCATCCGCTTAAACCATGGGTAAGTGCCCCAGGGAAGGCCCTTGGGGCCAAGCGGCGTCTGCGAGTGCCCACCATTCAGGTGAGTTGAGGGCGGGGGCGATGACTTCACGTCTTTCATGTCCCAAGATCCGTTGATGGGCGGCTTCATGGACGCCCGATGCAAGGGTTATCGTCGGACCAACGGTTCCACTTAAGCCGACTGTGACGCCTGCGCCACGAAGGACGTGTGGGTCAACTGAACCGGCCTTGGCGACGAGGTTGACCCCGCGCGGTTTGTTTCGCTGTCACAAGCTTGTCCGGCGCGTCGTACAACGTACGGTCCCTTATTGCTCAAGCCCGGCTCGCAACGTATATTCGCTGGGGATGAACACCAACCGACTATTACGGGCATTCTGTGCCTCAATCACCGGGGCAGCCCTGCTGACGGCGTGCGCCAGTCCACTGGAGCGCAACGCACAGGAAGCCATGCGTGACCAGATGCTTTCCTCGCATCGTGAGCACGTGGCGGCCGCCGCGTCAGGCCCGATAATCGAGTTGTCGCGTCCACCCAGCGAAGTCGAAGCCGGGCTTACTCAGGAGCGCCGCGACCAACTAGATGCGATGAGCGGCATCCGCTCCTATGAGAATCAGCCGCTGAAGCTGGGTCCTGATCTGCTGGGTGGCGGTGAACCGGACGTGGTAAGCCTGACGCTTGAGCAGGCAGTATCTGCGGCGGTCAAGAACAACCTGGACGTGCAACTGGCGCGACTGCGACCGGCGATCTCCCAAACCCAGATCACTCAGGCCGACGCCGTCTTTGATGCGGTGGTGTTTGCCGACCTTTCCGTCTCACGCCTCGACACCCCTCGCCCCGCCACGTCGGCCTTCACCACACCGGGATCGGGACTCGGGACCTTCGCCGCGCTTGTCGGTGGCAACCGGCAACTGGAGACGGACAGTCTCACCACCGGCATACGCAAAAGGCTGACCACGGGTGGCACCGTCAGCGCTTCGACCAACATCTCACGCATCGTGGAAGAGCCCCCCACCACCTCGCTGCAGGCCTATGAGACAGCCAACATCGAGTTGGGCATCACCCAGCCCCTGTTACGCGGTTTTGGCCGGGACGTGAACCGCGCTGAAATCCTCTTGACCCGATCCGCCCGTCACACCAGCGTGCAAGAGTTACGCCGCGACCTGCTCGACACCGTCCTGTCGGTCGAGCGGGCATACTGGAACCTCTACTTCTCGCGACATCGGTTGCAGATTCAGGAACGGCTGCTGGAGCGCACGACCGACGATTTCACCCGCATCCTCAAACGGCAGGATTTTGACGTCAGCCCGGTACGTTCGACGGAAGCCGGCAGTTTTGTCGAACTTCGTCGCAGTGACGTGATCCGTGCCCGGCAGGATGTGCGTACCGCTTCCGACACGCTCAAGCGGCTCATCAATTCGGCGAACCTGCCCATCAGTGGTGAGACGCTCATCGTGCCGCGGGATATGCCCGCCGACGCCGCAGTCAAGTTCAGCCTGCTCGACGCGGTGACCACAGCCCTGCGCAATCGACCCGAAATGCAGGCGGCGCTGCAGCAGATCCATGATGCGGCTGTTCGCCTGCGTGTGGCGGATAACGCCCGGCTGCCCCAATTGAATGTCTCGGCGATTATGCGCTACAACGGGTTGGACGACAGTGTGGGGGGCGCTTACGACAATCTGACCGATGGCGACTTCATTGACTACATCCTGGGTGCCCAATTTGAGATGCCCATCGGTAACCGCGGACCGTCCGCGTTTTACGCGCAACGAAACCTCGAACGCCGCACCACTGTGGTCGCCTACCAACGGGCCGCTCAGGACGTGGTGCTGCAAGTCAAGGATTCGATTCGGACCTTGCTGACGTCCTACGAGTTGATCGGTGCAACCCAGGCAGCGCGTCGTGCCGCTGCGGACAACCTGCGCGCCATCGAGCAACAGGAAGAGGCGGGCGTGGCCTTAACGCCGGAGTTTTTGCTGGATCTCAAGCTCAGTTCGCAACAGCGGCTGGCAACGGCCGAAATCCAGGAGCTTCAGGCCCTGGTGGATTACAACACCGCCATTGCTGCCTATTTCCGCTCCCTGGGAACGCTCTTGGAGCGCAACGGCATCGACTTCGATCCCGATGCGGGACTTGATGACTGAGTCCTCGGCCGATTATCCGGCTTGGGCTAAGTCCGTGTGAATAATCGACCGATTTATCTAGCACATCGCGGTATGGGCCAGAATGATGCGGCCTCGAAGCCATGGTTGGCGGTCCAGCACGATGCGGGCCGGGCATGTGGTCAGGGCTTGCGGTAAGATGCCCAAGCTTCGTGTCCGCCATCGCAATGGAGCGGAACGGGCAGCGGGTAACGCAACAATCAGGGAGTCGCCAGGTGATAGACAACGAGCAAATGCGGACGGGTCAATTCCGGTGGTGCCGTCTGGCAACCAAACGACTGGCCATGGGATTCACCACGCTGGCGCTGCTGGCGGGCCTATCGGGGTGCGAAGCCCATTCCTGGATGGATCCGTCAGTGGTGGGCAGATGGCAACGCACGCCCGTCATGCTGCCCATCCTCGAACAACTGGATGTGATCGACGAACCCGACTCCAGCCCGCCCGGATTGTCCCAGGTGCGCGACGAGGATCTGGTCAATACCGTCAGCGAGTACGTCATCGGGCCCACCGATTTGATGACGGTAACTGTGTTCGAGTTGATCGTCCCCGGCGTTGAATCCGTGCAGACGCGGCGCGTGGATCGTCTCGGTATGGTGCGGCTGCCGGTCATTGGCCCCATCAAGGCCGAGGGATACACCCCTAGTCAGCTAGAACAGTACATCGCTCAAACGCTGGCCGACAAGGGCGTTCTCAAGGACGCTGTGGTCAGCGTGATCATGCAGGAAGAACGGCAAAACACGTTCTCCGTCATCGGCGAATCCAACTACGCCAGCACAGCCATCGGTACCTATACGATCACCGGCAAGGATTTCCGCCTGCTCGACGCCATGTCCCTGGCTCGCGGCGTACCCGGACAGATCAAGAAGCTTTACATCATTCGCCAGGCCCCCCTGCCCAGCGAGGTTTATCAGACGCCAGCCTTGGGCCCGGATCGCACCACGGGTCAGACGGCACCCGAAAGCGACCGCCCGCCGACCAACCCCGCCGACCTGATCGATGATCTTATGCAAGGCATCGAACCGGCCCCGGGACAGAGCCCGTCCGCAGCACCCGGAGTCGCGTCTGGCCTCGAGCCGGGCGTCGGACAGGCACCTCCGGCCTCCTTGGAGGCGGGTCTCGATGCGGGTCCACCGTCCATGCGATGGGTCAATGTCGATGGCCAATGGAAGCAGGTGCCCGCCGACCGCGTCAGCGACGCCGCCGATGCCACGTCGACGCCTCTCATTGCCCAAAGGATTATCGAAGTTCCTTACGACAAGCTGCTTGAAGGCGACACACGCTACAACGTGGTCATCCGCGCCGGTGACGTGATTCGCGTACCCCCTCCGGTGTTGGGCAACATCTACATTGGTGGCGCGATCAGCCGCCCCGGCACATACCAACTCCCGGGCGATCGCGATCTGACGCTCAAGCAGTTGGTCTTCGCCGCTGGCAACTTGTCGCCCACCGCCATACCCGAGCGAGTCGACCTGACCCGTCGCATCGGTAAGAATGAGGAGGCGATCGTTCGGCTCAATCTGCGCGAGATTTTCCAAGGCACCCAGCCCGACCTCTTCCTCAAACCTAACGACACCATCAACATCGGAACCAACTTCCTGGCCACGCCTCTGGCGGTATTCCGTAACGGCTTCCGCACCAGCTATGGCTTCGGCTTTGTGCTGGACCGCAACTTCTCGGAAGACGTCTTTGGGCCGCTGCAAAATTGACCAGTAATCACCCCTGGCACCAGGAAGTAAGTTGAGCAAACCGGTTCGGGCACGACGACCAACCCCGAACCCTAGCGGGCTGGCCGACGTATTCACAGTCTGGCGCTGAACAGGCGTTTTTTAGCCCTATCCCGGTCCCCTAACGTATGAGCAGCACCACCGCACGCCCCCTTAATCCGCTGGATGCCACGCAGCCGTTGATCTCGGAGCGGGGATGGTTGTGGCTTGGCCTTCTGGGTGCATTGTTCGTTTTTTTTGGCCGCCACTATCTGTACCGCATGTACAGCATCGCAACAGGCCAGTGGGGCGGCGATTGGTCCCACGCCCTCATCATCCCGCTCATCAGCATCTACTTCATCTATCAAAACCGCCAGGAACTGGCCGTCAGCATTCGTCAGGATCGATGGCCGACGCTGACTTGGCTGGTGCGCTTGGCCGGCCCCGGGATGGTGGTTTTCGCTGTCGTGCTAAAATTCGCCCCGCCCGGTTCCTTGGGCAGGTTCGGTAGCTTGCTCCAGGGCGTCAGCAACATCCTGCTGGCGGTTGGCCTGATGCTCGTGGTTACCGGTCCCGATGCCGTCCGCTATCTTTGGTCCCCGCTCTACCGGCGGGTCACTGGGCTATCGATTTCTGAAAACCATGGGTTGAGATTCGTAGGCCTGCTGATCATGGTTTTGGGCCTCGTCAGCTACGGCTGGTGGATCGGGCCCGGCCGTAACGACATGCTCCAGGGATACAGCCTCATCATGGCCCTGATGGGAATGGTGCTGCTGGTCATGGGACCCGCGCCAATGCGGCTGCTGTGGTTCCCCATTCTCTACCTGGCGCTGGGTGTCAAAGTCGCGCCACGCTGGTGGGATGCTTTGGCCGGTCATATGCAATTGCTCGCCGCCAAGGGCGCCACCGTGGTCCTGAGTCTGGTCGGCGCGCTGATGGAGATTGAGGCCTCGGTTCGCGGCACGACTATCGAGGTCTGGCACCGCGGCAAACTCGTTGAGCCCCCGCTGACCGTGGCTGAGGCGTGTGCGGGGTTGCGCATGCTCATGGCGTTTATCGCGCTGGGGGTGGCAATGGCCTATCTCGCCAAGCGGCCATGGTGGCAACGGCTCACCATGGTGCTGCTCTCCGTGCCCATCGCCATTGCCGTCAACATCGGCCGCGTGTCAGTCATGGGTTTGCTCTCGCCGTTTTACCCCGAGTTCGTCCACGGCGACTTCCACATCTTCATCGGCATGGTGATGCTCATTCCGGCGGCAGGGCTGTTCTGGCTGGTAGGATGGATTCTCGACAACATCGTGCACTACGACGAAGCCGAGGAGGTCAGTCCCGAACAGGCCGCCATTGACGCCACCGGGCCGCTCCACCCCCCCGTCACCCCGCCTCCCGCAACCCAGCCCTCACCAGTCCGCTGGTCACTGCACGGGCTTATCACCGGCACGCTGCTGGTCGGCCTGGCTGCCTCGGCGATTGGTTTGGCCATGGCCATGGTCAATCCCGAGGTTTTTAACTTGGTGACAAGCGTCACGGCCAGTGGCAAGGTTGAGACCAATGAAATGACCTGGCTGGCGCCCCTGGTCAACTCACCGACGCTGGCCTGGGGGACGCTAGTTGTTCTGACGCTGGCGCTGCTGGCGACGATGGCTTGGGCCGGGCGGCTGAGTCTGGACGCCCTGCGCAGCCGATGGGGCACCCAAGTGCTCACGGCTTCGTTTGCCGCGGGGATACTCGTGGCTTCGGCGGCGGCGGTGGAAGGCGGCGTGAGCCTCCTCAATATCGTCCGCATGAAGGAGCCCGTTCCCC
The DNA here is from genome assembly GCA_041736565.1 of Phycisphaeraceae bacterium. Classification (GTDB taxonomy): domain Bacteria; phylum Planctomycetota; class Phycisphaerae; order Phycisphaerales; family Phycisphaeraceae; genus JBBDMX01. The sequence goes on from JBGSTK010000269.1 coordinate 17,173, forward strand.
TTCGAGCCCCGCTTGTCGGCCTGACGCAGCAGACTGATAACTGGATCATGGACGTGCCCCACCGTCAGCCCCCCCGCCTGCCTCCCGAGCAGGAAGAAGCTTTGGGGACGAGAAATTACCTCATTCGCAATTACATGCCCTTGAACCCAAATGTCGCAGGAGTTCAGGCCCTGACGTTGCAGGTGGCCTACTACACCGGGACGCCCGACACCGTGCCCCACGTGCCGGATCGCTGCTTCCTGGGCGCGGGACTCGAATCGGTGGGCGGGTCAGGCCAGGTCACGCTCCAATTGAGCGGCTCCAGCTACGTCCCCAAGGATGGCCAATGGCTGGTGCATCGTTCGCGGCAACCTTCGCCGGTGCGTCTCCCAGCCACGGACATCCCGGCCACGATCTTTACTTTCACCAATCCTAAACAAGCCACGACCCAGCACAACGTAATCTATTTCTTCGCCGCCAACGGCACATTCTGGCCCACGCCCGACTTGGTGCGGCTCCACGGCTTTGGTCTGCGGGACCGCTACAGCTATTACTGCAAAATCGAGGTTCTGGTCCATGGCATCGGCGACCGCACGGAAGCCACGAAGGTCGCTTCGGACTTTCTTTCGGAGTTGATGCCTGAAATCATGGCCGCCCTGCCCGATTGGCAGGATGTTACCGATGGCAACTGGCCCCCGGGCAAGCAGCCCACTGTGACAACCGATGAATAACTCGGGATTACATCATGCTTTGACCCGTGGAGTTAGGCTCCGGGCCAGTCGCATAGATGGCGTCCCAGGCTCGATAACCTGTTGGAGATTTATATGGCCGGTCGCGTAAATACCCGCTTTGTCATCATTCTTGGCGTGATCCTGGTACTGCTCACGGGCGGGCTCGTCGTGGCTTACATGAAGTTGCAGACAACCGCCGCCGAGAACATCGATTTAGCTCAAAGCCTCATGGCCCAGGGGGATGTCGAGGCGGGCCTCGAGCAGTTTGGCCGCGCGCTGAACAAGCAGCCCAACAACGTCGAGTACATTCTGTTGTACCTCGATGCCGCCGAGAAGCAAACGGTCGACGACGCCCACCGCGCTCAGACGATTGTTTTTCAGGTTATGCGTGGGCAACTGGAAAAGGCCGCAGCCCTTCAGCCGGCCAATCCCGAGCCGTTCCGCCGCCTTATGGCCCTCTACCAACACCTGGGTCAGGAACTTGGTGACGGCGGGGCATGGACGGCCATGTATCAGTCGGCGCAGAATACGCTGGCGGCTCGTCCCGACTCGCAGGCGGCCCGCAAGTTCCGCGGCTTTGCCCAGGCCTATCGCATGAGCCAACTGGACATGGCGGAGCCCGAACGGGAAGCCGCGCGCGACGATCTGCGGGCGGCCATGGAACAGGACCCCCATGACGTTGACGTGCTATGGGCTTGGGGGCTCTGGCACATTCACCAGGCACAGACCATTGAGCGGCAGGGCCTCTATCCCGACCGCCTGCCCCCGCTTCGCCAGGAAGCCCGCGGCACAGCGGACAAACTCGCAGCCATGGTTGAGCCAAAGGCCGTCCTATCCGCGGCCCGACTCCGCCTGCAACTGCAGGACCAGGAAGGCGCACGCGAAGCGCTGGCACCGCTGGAGGCCAAACTGCTGGCCGACCCCCAGCCCGTGGAAACCGTTGTGACAACTGCCGAGTTGCTCGTCAACGCGGATCGCACTGTGGTGGAACGCGGCCCGAGCATGGCCATCACCTCCCGCGGTCTGCAACGAGCCCAGTCGCTTATTAAAGCCGCGCTGGACAAGAGCCCCGATGACATTCGGCTTCTGGCGACCTATGGCCAGATCCTGGCCCAGCAGCAGCTCAACGACCAGGCGATGGAGTACTTCGACAAGGCCCGTCAGGCGTCGATCTCCGGACCCCCGCTCCGAGCCCTGGTCGCTTCGCAGATTCAGCTCAACGCGGACATGCTCTACACCAACCTGCTGCTTAACAAGGCCACCGCCCTCCAGAATGTCACGGAGCGTGACGCGCTGTTGAAGCTGGCCAAGGAGCGGATCGACGTCATCGCCGCGACCCGCGGACAGGAGAGCCCGCAGGTCAACATGCTCCAGGGAAAGTTGGCCCTGGCACAGGGGGATTGGATTGACGCCACCATTAAGCTCGACAAAGCCTCGGCCCAGTTTGGTGACAGTAATCCCGAATTGATTCTTCTTTCCGCCCAAGCCAGACAACGCGCCGGAGAACCCGGTGCGGCAGCCGAGCGGCTCGAGTCACTCCTGGCCATCAATCCCGCAGCGCTCCCCGTGCGCCTGGAATTAGCCAAGCTGCAAGTCCAGGGCAAGCAGTTTGCCAAGGCCGCTGAGAACGTTCAGCAGGTTCTGGCGGCACAGCCTGACAATACCGATGCCCTGCGTCTTCAGGTGGGACTCCTGAGCCAGGAAGGCAAGCATCAGGCGGCGCTGGATACGCTCATGAAGCTCAAGCCTCAGAGCGATCCCGACCTCATCCCCAGCTACGTTCAGCTCATGACCGTCACCGGGCGTCAGCAGGAGGCCCGCAACTTCCTGGACAACGCCTTTACCGCCGACCCTAAGGATCTCCGCCTCCTGCAGCTTCTATTGCGCAGCAGCGCGGATAAGGAGACCGCGCTGGGGTATATCGAGAAGGCCAAGGCCGCCGGTGCCGACGCCGAGGTGTTGGACTTTTTGGCCCTGAGCCTGCAGGGACAGGACGACATGGCCTCCACTGTCGAGAGCTTCATCGACAAGCAGACCGACCCGTTTCAGCGAGCCATGCAGCGTTATTCGCTCTACCGGCAGACCGGCAAAGCAGAAGCAGCCGATGCCGCGCTGGCCGAAGCGATCACGCTTAAGCCCGACAACGCCCAAGTCATCGACATCCAGTTCAGTCAGGCAGTCGAAGCACAGGACTGGCCCAAGGCCGAAACGCTCGCGAGCCGCGCCGGGGCACTCAATCTTGATCAGGCGGGGGGAATGTTCTACCAGGGACAATTGGCGCTGGCACGAAGGAATTTCAGCGCTGCCGTCGCCAACTTCCGTCGAGGCGTCGGAGCTCGCCCCGTTTTCTCGGAAGGCTGGCGCCAACTCGGCGACGCCCAGCGAATGGCGGGTGATAACATCGAGGCCTTGACGTCCTATCGCAAGGCGGTCGATCAACGGCCCAACAACGTCAGCGCTCTGCGCGGCATGGCGGCCGTGCTGGCCAGCCAAGGCCAATTCCCCCAGGCGCTCGACGCCCTGCGCCAAGCCGTTGCCAACGCGCCTAACGATCGCGGGCTGCTCGAAAGCTATCTGTCGTTTGAGGAAACCCAAGGCGACGCCAATCGTGCACTGACCCTTCGAAGGCAGATTGCCGCCGCCAATCCCGCCGACCTTAACAACCGGCGCAGCATCGCCGTGATCCTGGCGCGTCAGGAAAAGGCCAAGTTGGCACAGGAAACCATCAACGAGATTATCGCCACCGATGGCCGCAACCTTGCCAACATTGCAGCCTTGGCGCAGGTTTATGCCGTCAGCGGCGACGTCCCAGCGGCACGCAACGTATTGGAGGGATATGTCAATGATCTGGGCGACAACGCCACCGTACAGGACTGGGTCGTGTTGGCCAAGTTCTTCCTGTCGCTGGGCCTGGATGACGACGCTTTGCAGGCCTTCCGCAAGGCCACAGCCATTGAGGACCCGCAGACCCGGCCCGCATCCCGTGAGTTAGCGGATATTCTCTTTGACCGCGGGCTCTTCGAGAACGCCCTGGAGTATTACCAGAAGCTTTACGAGGCGGCTCCCAGCGATCAGGTTGTGGCCAAGCGATACGTCGAGGCCCTGCTCCGCTCAGGCAACACGGATTTGGCCGACACCGTCCTTCAGAAGCTTGACGTTGACGATGCGACAACCCAGGTGCTTCGGGGCTTGGTGGCGCGGGAACGAGGGCAAGACGCCAAAGCGTTGGCGGCCTTTGAAGCGGCGGTCAAATCGGCGCCCAATCGAGCTCTTCTTTACTACCAGTGGGCTGAGCAGTTTGCCCGAGAGCCCGGTCGCGAACGTCAGGCCTTGGAAAAGCTGGATCGCGCCGTTGAATTGGAGCCCAACCTCATCCCCGCGCGCATGCTGCGTGTGCAGATGAATCTTCAGCGCCATGACGTCGCCGAAGCTGTGCGCCAACTCGAACTGCTCCTAAAGGACACGCCGCGCTACGTTCCTGCGCGGACCCTTCTGGCACAGCTCTACCAAACTCAGGGCGCCGAAGCGCCACTGGCAACACTGCTGGAAAATAGCCTCGAGCTGTTTCCGCAGGACACGCGCTGGCATCGCCTACAGGCACGCCAGGCGCTCCGCCAGGGTCGTGGTGCCGATGCCATCAAGAAGCTTGAAGACGCCGTGGCCATCAGCGCCTCGCCCGAGAATGTCGCGGAACTGGCTGTCACCCTCCTCAATGCCAAGCAGTTGGCCAAGGCGGCAGCCCTCCTGGCCAAACACGACGAGATGGTCCAACGCAACCCATACCTCACAGCCGTGAACGGACGGCTTCTCTCGGCGCAGGGCAAACCCGATGAAGCCAAAGCCGCGTTTGTGCGGGCCTTTGAGCCGCGCCTTCAACGTGCCGCAGTCGGCGCCATCGCGGAGATGACGGTCACGGCGCTGGGCATCGACGAGGCCCTGACGCTTCTACAGCCGGTGACCTTGGGCGTCAACGGCACCGAAGTATCCCTGGCCATCGCGGGTCTGCTGATCAAAGAGGAACGTTTTGACCAAGCCATGGAACGGTTGAAGGTCATCGAACCGCTGTTAAAGGATGACATCGAGGGACGTGAGATGGCAGATCGGTTCATCGCCATGTCGCTCCACAGCATGGGTGAATTTCAACAAGCCAAGGCCATTTATGATCGCATTCTGGCACGCGATCCTCGCAACGTGGCGGCGCTCAATAACCTTGCGTACCTGCTTACCGAGGATCTCAACCAGGCGGTTGCAGGGCTTCGGCTGGCGGAACAGGCACTGACGATCGCGCCCGAAGACGCCCAGGTTCTCGACACCCTCGGCTGGGCTCAGCACCGTGCCGGACGAAGTGGGGATGCTCGACGGACGCTGGGCCGCAGCGTCGAGATCATGGACCTGCCCGCCAACCACTATCATTTGGCGATCGTTCTGGAGGAGACCGGCGGAGATCGACGCCTGGTCGTGCAGCACCTGGAAGCCGCCATCAAAGCGGCCAAGCAATACAAAGACACCAAAATCCTCACCCAGGCTACCGCCCGGCTTGAGACACTGAAGAATTAAGGCGAGACTCCATGAGCAGTAACCCGTTATCTCCCTACAGCACCGCCCCGGGCGCATCACTCCCGGTCCAGTCGGCACCTGGCGTGAGCCGCTTTGCTCCCGTGGATCCCGTGAGACTGCTGCGGCAACATAGCGCCCTGTTGATCATCACCGCCGTCCTTGCCATCGGGGTGGGCGTCGGCCTCTGGCTGTTACTTCGCGAAGTGGCGCCTCAATACACCACCACCAGCCAACTCGTCGCCGCCCCCACCGCACTCGGCGGCGCATGGGACGCGCCCAACGCGGGCGGTGGCCCCACTAATGCCGAGAGCGTCAGCCAGTACATTGCCACCCAGATCGTTCGCATCCAATCGGAAGATGTGCTCAACGACGCCCTGAAAGTTCCCGCACTTCGCGCCACGGAATGGTTTCAATCTTTTTCCGGCACCACCGGCGACACGGTCCGCGACGACGAAGAGCGTGCCGCCAAAGCCAAGGAGCACCTCCAGAAAAAGGCGCTCAGCGCAGCTCAACACCGCGGATCGATGCTCATCATGGTTTCGCTCTCGGGCGACCGCCCCAACGATCTGCCCCTGGTACTCGACACCATCGTCAACACGTTTTTGAGCAAGTTGCGCATTGATGCCGACACCGGTAGTACGGATCTGCGGCAGACGTTTACCGCCGAGCTCAAACGTGCGCAGGACGACTTTGACCGCGTGCAGAGCAACCTTCAGCAATTCGTGCGCGACAACGATATTCCCAGTCTGACGGGGCAGGCCAACGAGGCCTCGATTCAGTACAGCCGCCTTGCGATGCAGGCTGTGGACCTGCAAGTGCAACTTGAGGGTGCCCGGGCTGCCTTCGAGTCGTTGTTGGCGGCACGTCAGCAAGGCAGCTTCAACTACACCCCCACCGACATCGCCACCGTCGAGCGCGACCCAGCCGTGTATCAGCGCGACGAGCGGCTGCGACAACTGCGTGAGGAACGCGAAGTGGCGATGCACAAATTCGGTGCCTCGCACTACCACGTGCAGCGGCTCGACCAGCAGATCGACGCCGTCACCGCAGAACGAAAGAAAGAATACGACCGACTGTTGCTCGAACAGCAGCAGGTGCGGATTAACGAAGCACGCCAGGCGGCCGACACGCTCGCGGCACAGTTGGCGGGACTGGAGCCCAATCTTGCGGAGTCACGTATTCGCATGCGCGATCTTTCGCTGAAGCTGGAGTCCTACCGGGTGATGGCGGATCAAGGCAAGGCTGCCGCTGATCGACGCGATCGCGCCCAAGCCATGGTCGACGATCTGCGAATTCAGGGCCAGCGAACGGACTTTATCCGCATACGACGTCAACAGGCCGCCATTCCAGCCCAGATGACCTTCCCTAAACCGGCCATCGTGGTGGCTGGCACCCTGCTGCTGCTGCTGGGCCTGGTCGGTGGGTTGGTGTATCTGCAGGCGGCTCTAGATCAACGGGTCAAGGAGCCGCGCGACCTCAAATACATCGGAAATCTGCAGCTCATGGGGCTGGTCCCCGATGCCCAGGACGATCCGACTCGACCCGTGCGGGTCGAAAGCGCTGTGCAAGATGACCCCTCGGGTCTCATGGCCGAGTCATACCGCCAACTGCGAACCGCGCTGATGGCACAGATGGACCGCCAGGGATTCAAGTCCCTCGTCATCGCCAGCCCTCAGCCCGGCAGCGGCGCCAGCACGGTGGCCAGCAACCTCTCCATGAGCCTTGCCTACATCGGACGCCGAGTGCTGCTCATCGACGCCAACCTGCGTCGGCCCCGGCAGCACGATATTTTCGGCCTTGCGCAGAAGCCCGGCCTCTCCGAATTGCTGCGGCAAACCGCCACCGAAGACGAAGCCATCTTTCACAAGGTGGAACCGGACATTGACATTCTGCCTGTGGGCGACACCCATGAGTTCGCACCCGAGATGCTCGAGGGCGAGCGTTTTGCTCAACTGCTGGGCCGCCTTGGTCAGGTCTACGACATGATCGTCATTGACGCGCCCCCCGCCCTGCTGACCTCCGAATGCCAGATGCTGGCTAAGCATGTGGATGCGACACTGATGGTGGTTCGTGCCATGTCGGACAAGCGTGGCATGATCGGCCGCATGCTGCAGCGATTTGAAGGTCAGCGCAGTGCCGTGCTGGGCGTGGTGCTCAACGGAGCGCGCTCTTCGGTCGGCGGATACTACCGTAAGAACTACGAGGCCTTCTACCGTTACAACCAGCCGGTCAATGGCGCCCCGTCGCGCAGCGGCACGGTCGCCCCGACGCCCGCCAAGGCCTGAACGTTCCCGCTCCACGCACCCCGAGGCGCTCCTTGCAGGCCACGACTCTCATCACCGGCGGAGCGGGCTTCATCGGCTCGCACCTTGCCCGCCATCTGCTGGCACAAGGGCGCAGCCTCGTATTGGTCGATGACCTTTCAACGGGTCGCCACGAAAACATCAGCCCCTGCCTGGGCGACCACTGTCGATTCATTCATGCGCGCGTCAGTGAAACGCTTACGCAGCAGCCCGACCTGCTCGATGGCGTCACCGAAATCTATCACCTCGCGGCAGCCGTGGGTGTCAAGCTCGTCGTCGATGACCCCGCGAGCATGATCCTTAACAACGTCCAAGAGACGGCGCTGCTGCTCGATGCCGCCGCTCACCACAATGCTCGCATCCTCATAACATCCTCGAGCGAGGTCTACGGCCGCAATCCCTGGATGCCGTTGGCCGAAGATCACGAGCTTCACTATGGCCCCACGACTTCGTCGCGATGGAGCTACGGTCTGTCCAAGGCGCTGGATGAACACCTTGCACTAACGCACCACAAACAGCGGAAACTCGGCACCGTCATCGTTCGGCTGTTCAACACCATCGGTCCACGGCAAGTGGGTCACTACGGTATGGTGGTGCCGCGATTCATTCAATGGGCCTTGGCCAACCAACCGCTGCAGATCTATGGTGACGGTCGCCAGACACGTTCCTTCTGCAATGTCGCCGATGTCGTGGCAGCCATGCCCAGGCTGCTGGGCGACGCGGCCCATCATGGCCAGATCTTCAATCTCGGTTCCGATGATGAAGTGTCGATAGAACAACTGGCGGATATGGTCATCGAATTGACCGGTACAACAGCAGGCAAGCGCTACGTGCCCTACCAACAGGCCTACGACCGCGCGTTTGACGACCCGCAGCGCCGCGTCCCGGACTTAGGTAAGATTCATGCCGCCATCGGCTATCGCCCGACCCTGACGTTGCGGCAGACACTCCAAGAACTGGTGACGCTGGAGCGGCAAGACGCCTAGCGGTCCACGCCCGATCATTCCTACGCAACGCATTCATACACCGGGGCCTTAAGGCGCGATGATTCAGTCACTGGCACAAGTCGCTACCAAGCTCACGGCCGACGATGTGCTGGCGCCCTTCACGCTGGTCTTTTTCGCCGCCTTCGCCGTGAGTTTCCTGGTCACGCCTCTCATGCGCCTGCTGGCGATAAATAACGGCGTGGTCGATCTCCCCGACGGCAAACGCAAAATCCACCTTGAGCCGATCCCCTACCTCGGCGGGGTCGCCATCTTTCTGGGTTGGCTCAGCGGCATGAGTCTGGTGCTGTTCATCAAACCCAGCAACGTGGGCAGTCTCCACATGGCGCACGTGAGCATCCCCATCAGCATCGTGCTGGGAGCCGCAGCCATTGTTTTCGTCGGGCTTATAGACGACATCTACGGATCGAGCCCTCGGGTCAAAGTTGGTGGCCAACTCATCGCCGCCGCGGCGCTGGCCAGCAATAATGCCGGTCTGGTGCTAGTGACCGAAACATTTCATGTCGTGGGCTGGGCCGACCCGCCGTTCATGCTCTGCTACCTCCTGGGCGGCCTGCTCATCGCGATCTTCGTGTTGGGCGGGTGTAACTCAGTCAACCTTCTCGACGGCCTCGACGGGCTGGCCTCGGGCGTAACCGCGATTGCCATGATCGGCTTCCTGTTCATGGCCGTGTACGTGGTACTGGCAATGGATGGGCCCAATGCCGAACTCGCAGCCGCTGATCACCGCGCTGCCATCGCCCGCATCGTCATATGTATTGCCACGCTAGGCGCTATCCTGGGGTTCCTGCCCTACAACTTCAACCCCGCTTCGATCTTCATGGGCGACACCGGCTCGCTGTTGCTGGGCTATCTTTCGGTCGCCACCATTCTGCTCTTCGCGCACGCGGGTGCCAAGGGGCCCTTCTTCGTGATGGCGGCCCTGATCGTCTTTGCCGTGCCCATCACCGACACCGCCCTGGCTATTGTTCGCCGAAAGATGCGGGGTAAACCGCTCTTCAGCCCCGACAACCAGCACATTCACCACCAGCTTGTCGGCCTGATGCGCAGCTTCGGCCTGTCGCCTAACCTCAGCGTCAAAGCCGCAGTCTTTTCCATCTATGGCCTGGCGACGCTCTTCGCCGTGCTGGGTAGTGCCATGATCTACCTTCGCTGGCGTTACGTCATGGCGGTGTTCGTCTTCCTGTTCGGCTTCGTCATCGTCACCGCGTACAAGAGCGGCCATCGGCAGATTGTTCTGCGACAACAGGGAGTACTGCCCCTCAACGAAGAACCGACGCCCAATCCCGACCTGCCCCCCACCCCCGCCACGCCCACTGCACCTGCGACCAACGATGCCACGCTCTGACCGGCTGGGTTAGCGGTTCGCCCTGGCTCATGCCGCCGCCCTGCGCCGCCGCAGCGATAACGGTGCCAGCACCAAGAGCATCGCCAACGACGTCGGCTCAGGCACGACCTCAAAGAGGCTGAAGGTGACGTTGTCCACGTTCACCATCGAAGGCATCATGTTGAGGCCATCGATGCGGAACATCAGCGTCTGCGTTCCCGCTTCAAGCGTCTGCGGCAGCCAAATCATCCCCGAGTGATACAGCGCCAACCGATCCTCGACCCAATCCTGCTGGAAGATGAAGACCTGATCCCCGTTGACGAACGCGGAGATTTGCCCCCCGGCGTCGTTGCCAAACTGGAAGTCGAAGCTCAACACGTTGGCAGGCATGGTGAGGTCAATGAACGACGTCAGCATGGCCGGCTCTTGATCAGCGGCCTGCGTCTGCAGTGGGAACGGCCCGTCGCCGATGGCCAGCGTCGTCGCCACTGCGGTATCCGATGTGGTCAGGGTGACCGAACCGTTGGGCTGGAAGTTGACCGAGCCCTGCGTCACGGCAGGATGATCCGCGAGATTGACCACCAGGCTCCCGGCTGGCGTGTAATACTCCAAGGCACCGCCGCCAAAGACACGGACCAGAGCACCGCGAGGATAGTCCGTAAAAAGCGTTCCATGCACCGGCGCGCCGCCGAGCCACTCAAGGCTGCGGGCAAAGCCGAATCGCGATCCATAGCTGGACGGGCCGATCGGATCGTGCGCCGTCTCCTCATACCAGACGTAAGGCCAGCCGTGGATCGCCACCACGTCGCCGCTGCCGCCCGTGTAAATCGGCGAGATGTCGATGTTAAACATGTTGGCCAGGTACGCAGCCGTAAAGGGCACCTGCGGACGCGTGTCGTAGATCGTCTCGGCGTAGTCAGCCGAATCACCGAGAATCGGTGGTCCCGAGCCCACGCGTGTAACGAGGTCCAAACCGGGGACAAATGCATCAAAGAGCGTCAGATGGAAAAAGGGTCCGCCGGTTTTCTTGAGTTGATCCGCCAAACCGTCCACGAGCCATGACCCGGCGCTGTGACCCGCGGCATGGATGTGGTTAAAGGCAAAGCCCGTCTCCTCGAACCACAAGGCCACTGCCTCGCCCAAGTCAGCCGCATGATTGCCTGCGTCCAGTGCCGCGAGAATATTGCTGCCCGACTCATGGCGCCAATCAAAGCCCACCACCTGCCACTGGCCAGGGTTGTTGGTGATGCCCACGCGCATGGCGTTGCCCAGCGTCTGGACCCAGCTGTCGGCGTTGGACGCGGTACCGTGAGCCAGGAACACCAGATTGCCGCCCGGCATGATCGCCGTTTTGTTGGCTGTCAAACGAGAACCGTTGGCGCCGCCGCCAAAGACGCGAGGCGTTTCGACGACGCTAGCCTGGATCAATCCTTCGCTGTAGATCAAGGCCATGAACTTGTCGTCGTCAATAGTCGAATTTTCGGTCTTACCAAACCGCCCCACCAGCGGATTGGCGAGTTCATCCCACGCCATGATGTTGTGGCGATCACCCAGCGTGGGCTCATATCCGCCGATGTAGTCGTAGGCGATCGTGCCTGCCAGCCTCGGAGTACCGTGGACATAGAGCGGGATGTTCAACGTTCCAGCTTTGGTCTCAGCGCTGATGGGCGTTACCAGTCGACCACTGGCGGTCTGGGTGTAGTCGCCATCGATCTCCATCGCCGCTTTGAATAGTGGCAGGTTGGTGACAGAGGCGAAGTCGGTGCCAGGTTTGACCGTGCCGTCGTTGACAACCTCCACAGCGATGCGTGCCGAGCCCTGCAGCACCGCATCGTCACCGCCCGCCGGGTCATGAATGTGAATACGCTCAACGTTAACCAAGGTGCCATCGCGGTGGTAGGTCATGGTCCCGCCGGAAAAAATATCGATGGAATGGCGCACCGGTGCAGGCGTTAACGGGCCGTTGCCCACGATGATGCTGGGGATTTGGCTCTGATCGGTCTCCATCTGGATCGTGCCCGTCTTGTGCAGGATCAAATCCTTGGCGACGCGAACTACGCCGGTGCGTTTGGCCAGCAGCGTGCCATCGCCGCCTTCGTTGGCCGTAACACCGCCGACGACGAGTTCATTAGTTGCCACGATCTCCCCACCCGTGTCAGCCTCAAGCACACCGGTGCTACCGCTGAACATGCCCACCTGAATATCCTGCGCGTTGATCGTCCCGAAGTAGGCACTGGCTTTCCCCCGACCCTCAGCACCAACTCCCAGGAACGTCCCCGCATTGAGCGTCGAAAACAGCCGAACCTCCACGAGGCTCTCGTCGTCAAGATCGAATCGGCCCACGATCGTCTGATTGGTGATGTTGACTTCCCCGCCGCTGGTAATCTCCACGATGCCCTGGCCATTGACGCCCACGACCATATCACTGGCAAATAGCTGGGCATCGACGCCCTCGGTGATCGAATCGCCTACCTTCAAGGTTCCTCTCGAACCATCGACAATGCCAAGCTGTACGGGTCCAGTGGTCTCGAGGCGCCCACCGTGGAGCACCTTCAGTTCGCCAAGCCCTTCGTTGCCGACGTTGAGAATGCCATCGTTCTGATAAAGCGATCGCTCACCACCGCTGGCTACGCCGGTGATTGTTAACGTGCTGGTCTCGTTAAGGCTGGTGAAACGACCAATGATAATTCCACCCGATGTGGCGTAACCGCCGTCGCTGATCGTCATGCTTGCCGCGCCCTCGCGTCCCACCGTCAATCCACCTGCGCTCAGATACTTGCTGCCGGGACCGGTCACCGTGAGCGAACCCGTCGAGCCGACACTGAACGCGACCGTCGTGAAGTTGAAGTCGCGCACCTCGCCCCCGGCCTCGACGTTGAACACGCCATCACCCAGGCCGCCGACGACCACGCCCAAGGTCGCACTAAGGATCGAGCCGGTACCATTGACGACGGTCGTGCCCTGCGATCCGGCGGCAAAGGCGAGTTGAATCTGCCCATCAATCTGCGCATCACCTCCATCGCTGAGCCCCAGATAGCCCGTCCCCGCATCCCCCACAGCGATGATTTCCTGGATATACAGACCCGCCGTGGCGCCGTCGACAATGAGCGTGCCGTTGGACGTGGCCGACAGCCCGATACGGCTGTTCCGCGCCCCCAATAGACCGTTATCAATCTCTAATCGACTTGTCGCCCCCGTTGCGTAACCGATCCATGCGACGTTGGAGACCAGATATTCGTGGCCCAGCAAACTGAAGACCGTGTCGCCGTTGGTCTGCAGGTTGAATGAGCTCGTCGAAAGATCGGGAAACGTCACGGTGTAACGTCCACCCAGATTCGGGAACACAACCGTGCTGCCCGAACTCGGCACGGAATTGCTGCTCCAGTTGCCTCCGGTGTTCCACGAGCCACCCCCGGCGCTGTCCCACGTCTGGGCGAGCGCAGTATCGTTCTGCAACGTCCCAATGCCGACTGCGACAACCATCGACAGGCCGACTATGGAGGCGCCACAACCTTGCCCCATTGAAGAAAAAAATCGCATGTTCTCACTCCTTGACAAAAACGAAAGCCCCTCACTGCTTGGAGCAATTCTAATGAACTTCCCGTGAAAATTCCACTGTTTTCAATTTATTGAGGGGCAATAGCCGGTCGGCTCCAATGCCGCCACGCGGATCATTGACGATGCCTGATGACCGCTGGCGAGTCCTGATTGCGCTATCCGGATTCGTCCTAACGGCCGGGTGGTGGATCCTGTATTTACCTGTATTAACTCAACTTGCAATACGTTTAGCATTGCGCTCGCCTTTGGCCGCCACGGCGTCATTTCCGCCTCTACACCTTCACTTCCCCTCAGTGCCGCGCTAGTGTCCTAACAGTTGGCAACGAGTACGACAAAAAATCAAGCATCCCACAGTACTCGCTGCCCAAACAACACTCGGGATGCAAAACCGCTTGGAGAATCGATTATGAAACGAACACTTACGACTATGGCAGCATTGGGCGCACTAACGTTGGCCACCGGCACCGCATTCGCCGGCACCAGTGGGCACCACCCGTTCATGAACCCGGGATCGACGATGTTCCACGTTGTCGACAGAGCACCCTACGCCCTGACCGGTGAGCAAATGCAGCGCCGCGATGCCAATCGCTACAACGCCGGCTATGACGACGGTCAACGCCGTGACGCCAATCAGTATGACAGCCGTTACAACGATGCGCAACGGCGTGACGCCAACCGGTACGACAACACGCGCCCCAGCCAGGAGCTGCGCCAAGAGGCAAATCGCTACGACAATCGCGTCAACGATGCGAACCGTAACGACAACCTCATGCGTGACCAACGATCCGATTGGGATACCCGCAGCAATGCCAATCGCGTCGACACCAGCAACGACGCAACCCGTCGGACTACCACCCAATACGACAGCCGCACCAATGACGCGAATCGCAATGACACCCTTAAGAGCGAGCAGCGTTCTGAATGGAACCGCAACGATGCCCAACGTCAGAGCAGCGATGTACGCGTGCAGGACTTGGATAATCAGGCCAAGGCCGACCTGAATCGCGAGACCTACCGAAGCACGCTTGATGGGAACACCGATGGTGCCCGGACGTACGATCAGCGCAACGAGAGAAACGAACTGCGAACTGACCGCATCGACCAGCGCAGCGATCAGACTGACAGCACGCTGCGGGTATACCGTGACGACACAAATCAGCCCAATCGGGCCTCGACGACTAACCAAGGTCAGTCGGAACTCAAGCCTGAGTGGGTCTGGAAAGGTAGCCACGGCCGAACGGTGATCTTCGTGATCGATAACGAGTAAGCAGGACATGGGCTGGCTACCCCTTTGCCCGCCCTAAGGAAAGCTCGGCGAGAGACCTTAAACTTCTCGCCGAGCTTTTCTGCGCGCTGCCACAACGATTCATTAGTCAATGGCGCATTGTTTTCGACTTGAAGTGGCCCCTATAAATTGGCCATACGCTGGCCTGAGCTTTGCTATATTCCGAGGATGCTTTGTCATCCCGCTCGTTTTATCATCGCGTCACTGGTTCTGAGTATGGCGTTGTTGCTGGCCGCCTGCTCGCAAACCTCGCTCACTCAAAGCACTTCGGTAAATTGGCCGACTACCAGTGCTGCGGGCGATCAATCGCAAATAGCGCGGGTCCGAGATGTCAGTGCCCGCCTTGTGGGCAGCGCCGCTGCGCAGCAACTGCGCTTGGAAATCCACCGGAACGACGATCTAGGTGCCTTTGCATGGCCCGGTGGGCGCATTGCTGTCTCGGGCACGCTGGCCGCAGGGGACGAAGCCCTCCTGGCAGCGGCACTGGCGCACGAAATCGGCCATCTCCTGACTGACGGATCACTATGTGAGCCCCATGGCGTCGAGAGTCTCGCCGGAAGTGGTGACGCCGAGGTCCAGGCCGATGCCATCGCGCAACAACTGCTCATCAAAGCTGGCTATGGTCCGGGCGCACTGCCCCGCTTACTTCGGCGTGTGATTCTTGACAGTTCCTCCCCCACGCTGCGCCACGCCTTGGATCGCCGCGTCGCCCTGCTAATGCCGACGACGCCCTGAACACTACTGCGCCATCCCGCGTTAAACTGCGGCATGCCCCAGAATGCCTCCTCGACTCGACCCGACCTGCCCCCTGACCGCGGCAGCCTGCTCACGGAGCAGGTGTTGCCAGCGTCGGCGCAACTCGATGCGCTGTCCACGGCCGATCGCCTGCGCGTCATCAACGATCAGGACGCGAGCATCGCCGCCGTGGTTCGCGCCGCCATCCCCACCATCGCCGCGCTGGTAGACCACGCCGTGGAACACATGCGCCGCGGGGGCAGGCTCATTTATCTCGGGGCCGGTACGTCGGGGCGACTCGGCGTGCTCGACGCCAGTGAGTGTCCGCCAACGTTTCAATGTGACCCATCGCTCGTAGTGGGCATAATCGCTGGCGGCGATGGTGCCCTGCGTCGCAGTAGCGAGGGCGCCGAGGATGATCCCCGTGGTGCTGAAGCCCAACTCGCGCAGCTCGCCATCGATGAGCGTGACACAGTGGTGGGCATTGCCGCGGGTGCCACGACGCCTTATGTGCTGGGCGCCTTGGCCCTAGCGCAGCAGCGCGGCACCCATACCGCCCTGCTCTGCTGCGTGGATGAGGCCGCGGCTCGCGTTGCCATCAGCACCTCACCGCTTGCCCTGCCGACGATGCCTCTCATCATCGCCCTGCCGGTGGGCCCCGAGGTTGTGACGGGTTCGACGCGGCTCAAGGCGGGCACCGCCACCAAGCTGGCGCTGAACATGATCAGCACTGCGGTGTTCGTGGGCCTTGGCAAAACGTGGGGCAACCTGATGGTGGACCTCCGCGCCAGCAACGCCAAACTGCGTGACCGTGCAGCACGCATTCTGGCCAGCCAATGCCAACTCGACCGCCAGGACGCATTCGCACTTCTGGACCGTGCGGCGGGTCAGGTGAAACTCGCGCTGGTCATGCACCACCGTGGCATCGACCCCGACGAAGCACAGCGATTGCTGGACAAGAGTCGCGGTACGCTCCGTGCCATCATCGGTGCGCCAAGATGAAATGCGATTGACCAACTGATCGATCAATCAATCAATCGGGCAATCATTGCCCCAGCGCGTTGACCATCGCTTCTCGAAGCGCAACCGCATCAGCTTTGCTCAACTCGCCGGGGGTCCACACAAAGTGGAGCTTGCTGTCATCCACGACGGGGATGATGTGGAAATGTACGTGATTTACAGCCTGGCCCGATCCCGGGCCATTGTTCTGCAGGACATTGAACGCCTTGGCGTTGACGGCTTTCATCGCCGCTTTGCCTAGCGTCGGCATCACCTGACCGCATGCCGCTGCCACCTCATCGGGCATCGCGTCGAGCGTCACCCAATGCCCCTTGGGTATCACCAGGCAATGCCCCGGCGAGATGGGCCCGATGTCTAGAAACGCCAGCACATGCTCGTTCTCAGTGAGCTTGTACGACGGTATCGCGCCCGCCACGATCTTGCAGAACACGCAATTCGAATCCGTCAGCCTCATGCCCGATTCCTCATCAATAAACCCGCTGATACCCAATGATGCGCGGGCGGTCGCTGTTGCTGGTCATGCCCGAGCGGTCGAACACCACGATGTACCGAGCGGCCTCGATGGGGTCCTGGTCAAACGCACCGGCCTGGAATCCACGCACCGTGATATAGGCCGTAAACACATCGCTGCGGGTCGAGGCCACCTGGTTGAGGAAGCGAGCAAGCATCACCTGCTCTTCGCGGTCATCGATCACGCCATCGGCCAAAGCCGTCGGGTCCATGTTCTGACCAATCATGTCAACCCAGACACCGCCGATGGCGCTGGTATCGATGGCATAGGACCCACTGGTCAGCGCTAGTTGCAGCACCGGAACGAGTTCGCCCATATGTGCGATGCCCGGGCTGGTGCGCGAGCCCGCCGGTCTGCCAGCCACATTGTCGCGGTAATTAATGATTTCCGTGGCCACATTGTTTCGCAGCGTGGCATCGTTAATAGGAAGCACTTTGGCCAGGAACTCAACTGTCACCGTGTTGATATTGACCATGCCTGGAACAAGCTGCTCATCGGCTTCATCGATCTGTCCATCACCATCGTTGTCCACGCCGTCGCCGGGGTCGCCGGTGAAGGAAGCTGTCGGTGCCATAGTGGTGAAGCGATCAAAGAACATCATGGCATGAGGCACATTGAGCGCATCGACGGAACCATCGATTTTTGTCGCTGCCTGGAAGTCGAGCATGAAGTTTGCAGCCGAGGTCTGCGTTCCCCAGCGATCGGGGATCGTCTCAGCCGTGTTGGCTCCACTGCCCGTATCCCTGGGGCCCAGGAATGCTAGATGTCCCAACTCACCCACCTGTCCAAACTGCCCGAAGTTGCTGATCACGATCTGTTCGTTGTTGGTCGTGGTGAGTTGGTCGGTGGGCCCAGCACCCGTGCCCGCGCTCTTGTTGTTCAGCGCCAGCCGTTCGACGTTGGTGCCGTCGTAGGCCTGCGTGGTCGCGTTATCGTCGCGCGGGTCCACATCGTTCTTCGTAAAGACGCTGCCGCCACCGCTGTCGGTAACCGTCAGGACGTTGAGCTTGTTGCCGTTGCCGATAGTGGCATACTGGCGGTAGCGCACCTCGGCACCCACGACCGGGGTCGCCGACGTGATGACCGCCGGGGCCTTGGTATTTGCCATGCCGTAGGAGTCCAGCGTCTGATATCGCACATCATCACCGGCCTCGTCCTTGGCACGCAGTTCAATGGCGATGGGCCCGTCGGTCGTGGGCCAGTCATTGGTGGTGGCGATCACCATGCGATTGCCCGCCGGAATCAAAGGAGTGGCCCCGGCGGCCGAAAATAGCTGCGTGATGTCACTGCGGGTGCCATCAGTGGGCGTGGAGTTGCGATAAAGAATGATGCCTTCATAGGCGTTGAGATAGACCTTGCCGAAGCTGCCAGGAATCAGCGTATCCAGCGTGCCCCAGGACGTGCCGCCCACCATGAACGTCACGTTGCGCAGGTCGATGCGGCGAGGCAGGGGATTGCGGATCTCGATGGCGAACCCCGCCTTGTTGTTGGCGACAGACGGCTGCACGGCCCAAGTCACGGTATTGGCGGGCTGCACCACTTCGGCGGTGTATTGCCGCTGCACGTAAACCTCAGCGATAAACGGCAGGCCCTCGAAGCCCCAGCGGTTGCCGACCTTAGTCAGCGTGTTGCCGCCGATGGCTTGCAGCGTGGCGTCAGGATCGCTGGGCACATCGTTGTCGACATAGTCGATGATGTTGGCGGCAATCTGATCGGCGTAGTCGGCGGCGGTGAACCCGGTGGGCAGCGCCATGGAGGTAGTGCCAGCGTTGATGATCTTGAGCACTTCCGCTGCCAGCCGCGCCTTGTTGGCCTCGACCGCCAGACGATTCAGATCCGCCTTGAGGATGCGACCAGCCGGATCGCCCGGCAGTCGGGGCGCGAAAATCCCCGCGCCGTTAAACACCGTCAGCTGCTTACGAGGATCATTGAGATACCAGTTGGCCAGCGTCGGCCCGGTCACCGCGCTCCACGATGTCTCAGCCGTGGCGCTGTGCCGCAACAGCACCGGCATGCCGCCGGTGGTGGTTTCAATCTGCGCCTCGGTGGCGGTGTTGAGCCCGTTGCCGTAACGCAGTTCCAATTCATCCGTCCAACTCAGCGAGCGATAAACGCTGGCCGGGGTACCTGAGTTGATATTGCCCCAGGTGCGGGCACCATTGAACCAGAAGAACGAACGCGCCAGCGGATCGGCGTTGCCGTTGAACCATCGCGTCGGCATCACCTGTGCCGTCGTGCTACCCAGACGCCAGCGGAGAAACGTCTGCACCTGCGTCATGTTTGTGGTCGTAAAACCGTAGGCGAAGCGGCCTAGATCGAGTTCCACGGGGTACCACCATTGCGGGGCATTGGGCGCATTGGCAGCACCCGTGGTGTACGCACCGCCGGTGCTAACCTGCGACAGCGCCACGTTGGCGTTGAGTTTGCTGCCGTTGTCCACGACATAAAGCGCCGCGGCATACTCGATACCACGGATGGCCTTGATCGGCGGGAAGAACCAGCGGCTGTCGCCCACACCATCGCCACTGGCATCCACCAGTTCGTTGTCGCTGTAAAGCTGGTTCGTATCCTCAACCTGTGTCATGTTCGCATCAGTCGGCGACCCGGTGCCAAACTTCACCTGAGCGTTGTCCCATCCCTGGATGTACTTGCCCGTGAGGTTGGAGATGTGCGGCCATTGGCCGCCTGTCGTAGGCGCCGTCGATGCCAGCCAGAGGTCATCCATGCTGCCCGATGTGCCACCCCAATTGATCGCATTGCCGGCATAGTCATAAGGCTCGACCCCCGCCGTCGCGTCGAACTGATCGCCCGAGGGGGCAAAGACATCCTGTGCCGCCTGCTGCAAAAGCAACTGCAACACGGAATCGGCCACGACGTCGATGTCGCCACCCACGTCCTTGGTCGCTTCGCGGGTCACACGGGAGATCTGCAGGTAGGCAACCCCCATCAGCGCCATCAGCGCCAGCATGACTACCACGAGGATGAGGATAGTTCCACGACGACCAGCGTCGGCGTGGCGTGACATCATGTTTTTTTGAATCATGGAGCGTTTCATGGTGAGGCTCCTTTCCTGTTGTTGGGCCGTTGCAGCCCGGGGGCGGCAAAACTAAAGCAAGGCGGGCGGGGCGATCCGACGACTCAGCGAGGCACCTTGATGATGTGCTCAAACCACCGCCCACCTATGGGCTTCTGGGTGGTAGTGTCAATCCCCCCGGCAATACGACCGCTGAAGTCGTGCATGCGATAACGAATGCGAATCAGGTAGGGCCAGGCATTGTTCCCGGCAGTAACATCGTGTTGAAATACCCACGTGGTTCCCGATACGACGGGCGTTGTCGGCCAACCACTGAACGTCGGCGTGCCATAGGTATCACCGGGCGAACCCGTGGCCAGCCCATACCAGCGAATCTGGCTGCTATCGGTGTCCACGTCCCCACTCATGTCGGCGTCCGCGGCGAACTCCACGATGAAATCGCTGACATTGCCCACAAAATAGGGATGCATCTGCGCAAGGCGCCAGCTATCGAATGTGTTGGTCGTCGGCGGCGAAGCAACCTTGAGCCGGGCGTTCGAATCGTAAATATACTTGAGTGCGTCGCCTGGTAAAGTGGCGTGGACCCCTACGAGATCAACGGCCGCCACATCTGTCAGCGCGTTATACATGCGCTTATTGACTCCCGGATAGCCGGTTCCGTTCACGGTGGCGTCATTCTGAGCACTCTGGGCGTAGATGGTCACGCCGGGGGGGGAGGAACCTGCCAACAGGATGGCCTGTCGCCCCAGGACCCATTGATTGGCCAGCACGTCAAGTCCGGCATTCCCTAAGCCGCCGCCGCTGGTCACGCCATCTGCCTTCAGGTGTTCCACGTGGCCGTACCACACTTTGGCGTATAGGGCTTTACCATCGCTATGGAAGCTTGCCGCGCTGCCGGGCGTCAATGGATGGAGAAACTCATCCGTGTTGTGGGCAGATCTTCGGATGAATGCCAACTGGTCAACTCGAACATCCCGCATGACCTCGCCCCCGGAGGGGATCGCGACTTTGGAATTCCTGATTTCGTTGCGGATGACCAGAAAGCCACTAGCCGGCGTGCCCGTGGGACCGACCATGGCCGCGGCATCGCTGCGCAACTGGGTGCTCATGATCTGAGCGTTGGACATGATCTCGTTCATCGACACGCCCATGCCCACGGCCCGGCTGGTGTCGCGGAAGAGTACATCGATGATGCCGATGAGAATCAGTGTGATGGTGATGGCCACCATCATTTCGATGATGGTGAAACCTTTGGTGTGATTGGTGCGGGTATTTTTCATGGCTTCACCGCGTTTGTAATTGGGCCGATGATCTGCAGCGTTGGCGACGGACGACCGACGGCAGACGAGGGCCACTCGGGCGGGGCAAACCAGATTTCGTCGGGCATAATCGTCGTGGAACTACGGGGCATGAAGCTGCCGGTCACTTTGATCCAGTCGTTGTCGACTTTGTTGACAAGGTAGATGGTGCCCCATTTGTCGATGATCTGATCGCCGACGCGGATCACGCGCGGGTTGTTATACCCGCCGGTGGTAAAGGTGAACGTATCACCCGAAGCTGTGCCATCGGTACTCCGCACACCAGGCACGCCATCTTCACTGGTGTCGGCGGCCCAAGTGCCCGAACTCTTGTTCCAAGTCACGTTGCTATCGCGACGGAGTACGAAGCAGAACACCTGCCAATGTCCCTCGTTTGTTGCGGGAACAACGGTGCGTCGGACCAAGGGGACCCAGAAGTAGCTGCCGTCCTGCGGCGTGGCTGCGGTGCTGGGAAAACTGCGGTCACCCAGAGGCCAGGCCGCGCTCAGATCCGTGGGGTCCACCCGTGACAGCGCCAGACTACCGGCTGTCACGCCGCCATCCAACGTCGCAGCTGAAAACGGCTTGGCGCTCACCAGCGCCTTGACCGATTCAGCCACGCTCTTGCCCTGAATCTCCGCCATCGTCTGTTTCTGCAGATAAGCCCCAGCCGGGAAAATCGCCGCCACCGCCACGAAAGCGATCACGAAGATGCCCATGGCGATCATGACTTCCAGGATCGTAAAGGCCCGGCAGCGCGCGATCATCGCCGCGCTTGTCCGCAGGCACTGAAACCTCATCTCGTTCTTGAAGGGTTGCATGATCATTCCTTGACCACCTTTCCGGTATGCCGGTCAAACAACAACGCGCGTCCCTCGGCATCCTGAATCAGGTCGGCAATGCTCACCGTGCTGGCGGTGAGATCGATGCCGGCACCGCGGGCCTTGCTGCGTGAAAAGACCACCACACCCAGGGCCGGCATCAGCGGCGTCCACGTGCCGTTGATGTCGTAGTAAACCTGGGTCTCCCGGGCCGCGGCCGTCGTGCCGGGCAAACCGCTACGCATCACCCCCTGGCGATCGAAGTGCATGGCGAACGGCGGCAATGCCGCATTCCCACCCGGAGCCACGATCCCCGCCACGCCCACATCACTGGGCAGTCGGATGGCATCGCGCTTGGGAATATCCGTAAACGCGCTATAGTCGGGTTGAAAGTAAGGTTGCCCGCCAAAAGGCCAAGGTGTGGATTGACTGTGCCGCGCTAGTCGGAGTTCCGTATCCAGGAAGATCAGAGCTGTGCCGTTGTACGTGCCCTGCACGCCGCCGGGCAACTGCAATGGAGCGCGGTCGTAGGACGAATAGACCCGGATGGCTTGTGCCGCCGACGACACGGTGTTGATTCCCGAATCGACTTTCCCGCCCGAGATCATGGCGTTCATCGACGGTAGGCCGATGGCGACGATCAGGACTGCGATGGCGATGACCACCATCAGTTCGATGATCGAGAAGCCGCGGCTGAGGTTCGGGGGTGAAGTTGTGTTGCGTTTGAAGTTCATTCTTATCTCTTATCAGTCGTGTCGGGCGACGAAGGCTTATTGCACGTCCAGACTGTAGATGTTGTCGGTGGCGTCGGCCTGATCCTGCGAGCTGCCGTTGACGTCGCCCCACTTGCCATCGGCCCCCGCCGAGGCGAAGAACGGCTGATCGCTCTTTCGCGCCACACTGCCATCGCTCGATGAGCGGTACTGGACGGCGTTATCCCAGGCATCATTGATTCTAAAACCACCACTCGCGGGGGCGCCCGAAGTCATGCCATCACGATGTAGGCGGTCGAACATCGGCTGGCACGACGGGACCTCGTAGGCCGCTTCTGTAAATTTGGTGATCGACGCGGCATCAGTGGCATTAAACGTATTGGAGGTGTAGGTGAACGATGAACCCGTCACCGTCTGATACTCGCTGGCAATGGCGCGAAGCTCCGCCAGCGCCAGCTTGGTCTGCTGCGCCAAAGCCCGCTGCTGCATGGCACCGCTGACCGCCACGCCGATGCCCACCAACAGGATGATGATCGCCACCACCACCAGAATCTCCACGAGGCTAAAGCCCCGTGCCATGGCTCCGCGGCGCGCGGAGTTGCGCCCACGCGCCGCTGCGCATCGTGTCGGTAAGGTTGATCTCATGAACTTCCGCATGACTGCATTCCTTACGGGCGGCAAACCCTTTTATCCATCGCTTCGCCACGATCAGCCAACCCGGGGGCGGGGGGCTGCCACTGCTGCGACCTTTCGCATCAGGTCAGGTTCGTAATGAGCTTGACCAGCGGCAGGAACAGCGCGATGACGATGCCGCCGACGATCACACCCAGGACCACGACCATGATCGGTTCGAGCAGCGACACGAGGCTGGCCACCGCGGTATCGACTTCGTCGTCGTAGTTGTCAGCGATCTTCAAAAGCATCTTGTCCAGATCGCCCGTCTCCTCACCCACGTCGATCATGTTGACCACCAGGGCGTCGCAGACCTTCGCCAGCCGCAGCGGTTCAGCGAAAGACTCGCCCTGCCGCACCGAGTCGTGCACCTTGTTCAACGCGCTCTGATACACGTAGTTGCCCGTGGTTTCCTTGGTGATGGTGATGGCGTCAAGAATCGGCACGCCAGCGCGGATGAGGGTGCCCAGTGTTCGCGTGAACTTGGCGATCGTGGATTTCTTGATGAGCATTCCCAGAATCGGGAAGAAGAGCACGGTGCGGTCCAGGAATGCCTTGCCGCCTTCGCTCTTGCGGATGAGCTTGATCATCACCACAAACACGATGGGCGCCAGGATGATCCACACCACGCCGGGGATCACCTGCGTGGAACCCGAGGTCGGGTTGAGCGGCCCAGCCATGAAGTTACTGAGGTTGATGAGAATCTGCGTGGGCAGGGGCAGCGTTGTGCCGAAGTCCTCGAAAATCTTCTGGAACTTGGGCACGATGAACACGAGAATGAAGGCCACAATTGTCATGGCCACGAAGATGACCACCGCCGGGTAAATCATCGCGCCGATGATCTTGCGGCGCAGCTTGGCGGCTTTTTCCAGAAACTCCGCCAGGCGTTGGAGGATCATGTCCAACACACCGGCGACTTCGCCTGCCGCGATCATCTTCGTATAAAGTCGGTCAAACGCCTTGGGGTGTCGGCTCATCGCATCCGACAGCGACGAACCTGACGACACATCCTCGACAATCTGCAGCAGCGTCGTCTTGAGGAGCCCGGGCTTCTGCTGCTGTTCGAGAATCTGCAGCGAACGAAGGATGGGCAGGCCGGCGTCCTGAAGCGTCGAGAACTGGCGAGTGAAGGTCGTCAGCACCTTCTGGCTCACGCCGCCGATGTTGATCTGGATTTCGGTCCAGTTCTTCTTCTTGCCAGCCGCCAGTCCGGACGGTGCCGCAGCCGGGCCACTGGCGCCCTTGGTCTTCTTGACCTTCATTTCCCGCACAGCCGTGGGGAACAGCCCTTGCCCGCGAATGCGCGCAATGGCCTCATCGCTGGTCCCAGCGCTGATCTGCCCCTTCTGGGGTTTGCCGGCTTCGTTGAGTGCTTCATATTGGAAGGTTGCCATGACGGATACTCCGACTAAGAGTGACACTGCCCAACTCGAGTCGCCCGATACACAACCCCCGCTTAAACGACCCCGGCTAAAACAAACGCCGCTTAATCTTCAACAATCGTCTCACGCACCACTTCATCAACCGTGGTCGAGCCATCGTAAATCGCCAGCAGACCCGATTGCCGCAGTGTGCGCATGCCGCGCTTCAGTGCCTCAGCACGCAACAACTGCGTCGAGGCGTTACGCATGATCAACTCCCGGATTTCATCGTCGAGGACCATGATCTCGTAGATGCCCATACGTCCCTTGTAGCCCGACTGATTGCAGTAGTCGCAGCCTCGACCGCGATAGACCTGTCGACCCTGCAGGTCATCAGGCGTCAACTGCAACTCCAACAACTGCTCCTCCGTTGGCGTGTAGGCTTCCTTGCAACGCGGGCAGATTTTGCGAACCAGCCGCTGCGCCAGAATGCCTTCCATCGTCGCCGTCAAAAGGAACGGCTCAAGGCCAAGGTCCAACAAACGTGCCACCGACGATGGCGCATCGTTCGTGTGCAGCGTCGTGAACACCAAGTGGCCCGTCAGCGAGGCTTGCACCGCAATCTGTGCCGTCTCAAGGTCGCGCGTCTCACCCACCAGAATGATGTCCGGGTCCTGACGCAAGAATGACCGCAACGCACGGGCAAAGGTCAAACCCACGTCCGAGTTGACCGCCACCTGCACCAGCCCTTCAATGTCGTACTCCACCGGCTCCTCAACCGTCAGAATCTTCGTGTCGACCTCGTTGAGTTCCGCCAGCGCTGCGTAAAGTGTCGTGGTCTTGCCCGAACCCGTGGGCCCCGTCACCAGCACGATCCCGTTGGGTTTCTTGATGAGCTGACGAAAGACGTCCAAGTCCTCATGCCGCATGCCGATCTTCTCAAGATCCAACTGCACGTTGGAGCGATCGAGCACACGCATGACGACCGACTCGCCGTACACGGTCGGAAGCACGGCCACGCGAAGGTCAACTGGGCTGCCGTTGACCTGCAACTCGATGCGACCGTCCTGGGGCACGCGCCGCTCAGCAATGTCTAGGTTGCTCATGACCTTTACACGACTGACAATCGGCATCGCCAAATGCTTGGGCGGGGGAATCATCTCGTACAGCACGCCGTCGATGCGATACCGCAT
Organism: Phycisphaeraceae bacterium; assembly: GCA_041736565.1. Classification (GTDB taxonomy): domain Bacteria; phylum Planctomycetota; class Phycisphaerae; order Phycisphaerales; family Phycisphaeraceae; genus JBBDMX01. The sequence goes on from JBGSTK010000269.1 coordinate 43,275, forward strand.
CTTGAACTCGTCTTCAAACGGCTCAAAGTGAATATCCGAGGCGCGGTCCTTGATCGCCTGCAACAACACCAGATTCAGCAGCCGCTTGACCTTGTTGTCCTCCGCGGCTTCCAGCAGCGTGTCCAAGTCAATCGACTCACCGCGGTCCTTGAGTTGATCGAGCTTGACATCCGACTCCAACTCGCCGATGAGCCCCGCCAGCGACTCGTCTTCAGCGTTGTAGTGCTTTTGGATGAGCTTCTCGACGACCCCCGGATCGCCCACCACGGCTTTGACGTTGAAGCCCATGAGCAGCCGCAGGTCATCCAAAGCGCGGAAGTTATTGGGGTTCTTCAACGCCACCGTGAGCGTGTTGGTGGCCTTGTCATACGCCACGGGCAACACCTGGCAGGCCTGCGCCGTCTCAGCGGGAATGATGTGCAGCACTTCCTCGGCGATATCCATCGACGCCAAGTCCAGCATCTCGATGCCAGCCTGCGCCGACAATGCCGCGTTGATGTCCACGTCCGTCACATAGCCAAGCTCGACCAGCAACTGCCCCAGAGGAAGCCGCCGCTGAGATTGAAGCTGCAAACCTTCATGGACTTGCTCACGGGTGACTTTGCCCAGCTTGGTCAGAATGCGACCAATGCGTTGGCCTTTTAGAGATGCTGCGGTGGGCTTGGTTTTGACTGCTTCGGCCATGGCTGTGATCCTTACCTGAGGCTTACCACTCCACCCACCCCCGGTACGTTCACCAGCCCCTCTCCAGCCCCCGAAACGCGGCCCTATTTGTTTCCGAATTCCATTTGTCTTGTCATTGTTGTGGTTCTTTTGGCAGGTTCTGCCCAGGCGGGAATCCGGCGGTAGGTCACTTATCTACATACATTGTATAAACCCCATCGGACATTACAAGCGCAAACAACACAATTTACGGACTGGACAACAGGAATTTGGCGAGAATACCAGCCCGACTACCTCCCGAGGGTTTCGAGTAGGACCGCACGAACCAGTTCGGCGGCGGAACGAGGAGCGCCCATGGTGTTTTTGGTGACGCCGACGGCGAGGTGATTGCGTTGATCGGCGTAGCCTGCAGCGCCGCCGTATCCGCCGTGGCCGAAACAGGCGCTAATGTCGGTGTGTGGGCCTTTCAAGCCATAGCCCAGGCCGAAGTGGTGACTCATGTGTTCGATGGGGACATCTTCGATTCGATTGAGGGTTGTGGCGCGTTCGATGGTTTCGGGGGAGAGCAGTTCGATGCCGTCAACGCCGCCGGGCAAAAGGGATGCGTAGTGACGGGCGATGGCCCGTGCGTTCATGATGCCGGTGGAGGCCGGACAGCAGGAACGTTGCACGGCGTGGTTGTTCATCAAGTCTTCGAGGGGGCGGACAACGTTGGGGATGGCGGGGTCTTCGGGATCGACGGGCTTGGACGGAGCGGGGCTTTCGAGCGTGGCGACGCGGGCTTGCTGGGCGTCAGTGATGCCGAAGAAAAGATCATTGGAGATACCCAGCGGGTCGGCGATCAAATCTTTAACCAATTGTGAAAAGGTGCGTCCGGTGGCGCGGCAGCATGGCTCGCCGACGAGCCATGCGTAAGTAATGGCGTGGTAAGCGATTTGTTTGCCCGCGGGCCAGAGGGGGGTCAGATCAGCGACCCGGCGGCACATGTCGGGCCAATCGAATAGTTCAGTGACGTCATCCAGAGGCGGCATGTGCGACAGGCCGGCCGTGTGGGTCAGGACGTGGCGGAGGGTGATGTTCTGTTTGTCGTGAGCAGCAAATTCGGGCCAGTAGTAGGCGATGGGTTTTTCGTAGTCGAGGACGCCGCGTTCGACCAGCATGTGGACGATGGTGGCCTCAAAACCTTTGCCGGTAGAAAAGACAGGAAAGAGGGTATCGGCGGTTACTTTTTCCGCGGCGGGATGGCCGGGCGCGGGGTCGGCTGAGAGTGTGCCTGCCCAGCAATCAACGATGAGTTTGCCGCGGTGATAGACGGCGCATTGCAGGCCGCGGTCATTGCCGGAGGCGACCAGTTCGTTGAGCAGGGACTGGATGCGGATTTGTGCCGGAGTGTTGACGCCGGGGCAAGTGAGCGGGGCCATGGTCAATTCCGGCAATAGTAAAAGCCGCATGATAGCGTGTGTGGTCGATGTGGTGGCAACTTCGTACGATGAGCGAGCGCCTGTGACAGGACAAGCATGAAGTGTGAACGCCCTCGTCCCCTCGACCACTGCGGGAAAGCAGCACGCAGCTAACAACTGAGCGTTCTACATTCGAAAATAGGAGAAGCGAATGATCGACCGAAGCATTCTGGTGGGAGTCATCATGGTGCTTGCCGGGCTTGTATTGACGGTTCATGCCGCGGACGACCTGCGGCCGGTTGCCCTGTCATCGAAAATCTCCGCCGTTCAGCCGATGACAGGTATCGCTCTCTGGAGCACCAACCCGGCGGCACGCACTGCGCCGATCCAACTGGAGTTCGCCTATCTCACTTACGACCAGATCGTCAGCGAGCAAGGGAAGTACGACTGGGCACCGCTCGAAAAGCTCCTTGAGGAGGTCGCTGGCCGAAAGCATCAGGCGATAATCCGCTGGCGCGACACCTATGTCGGCAAACCGACCGGCGTTCCCGCCTACATCAAGTCACGCGGGGACTACCGCGAAACAACTGCTCTCAGCGAAAAACGACACACCGGATTTCCCGACTGGTCGCACCCCGAATTGCAGCGATTCATTCTGGAGTTCTTCACCCACTTTGCCGAGAAGTACGATCGCGATCCCCGCATTGCGTTCGTGCAGGTCGGGTTCGGATTATGGGCTGAGTACCACATCTACGACGGCCCCATGCAGTTGGGTAAGACATTCCCGGACGTGGAGTTTCAAGCGAAGTTCGCCAAACACCTCGCCAAGACTTTTCGGCAAACGCACTGGATGATTTCCGTGGACGCGGCGGGCGACCACGCTCCGTTCGCCAAGGACCATGAACTCCGCGACCTGCCCTACGGCCTGTTCGACGACTCGTTCAATAACCGCCGACACAAACAGGAGAATGAGCCGAATTGGATCCGCCTCGGAAGCGACCGTTGGAAGACCGCTCCCACGGGGGGCGAGTTCAGTTTCTTCCAGCCCAAAGACCAGAAAGAGGCGCTATCGGTCAACGGGCCCCACGGCGTACCGTTTGCGACGCAGGCCGCGAAGTTCCACGTGTCGTTCATCATCGGCGATGATCAGCCGCGCTTTCAGAAACCGGAACGAATCCGCGACGCAGGCCTGGCTTGTGGCTACCGTTTTCAGGTCACCCGTTTCGAAGCCAACGTGAAACGGAGCATCGTGGTGATCGTGAACAACGGAATCGCCCCGATCTACTACGATGCCTTCCCGGCAGTCAACGGGGTGCGCTCGAAGCAGACCCTCAAAGGACTCTTGCCCGGTCAATCGCGGACGTTCGAGATCGAGTCCGGCGGCGATGCTCCGGCACTGACCATCCAATCAGACCGATTAGTTCCCGGCCAACAAATTCAATACGATGCCGATTTGTTATCGTGAGGGCGGCCATCAGACCATTCATCCACCAGCCTTTTGCGTAAAGTTTCAGGAGGAGTCATGCCGCAATACCTGGTAACCATTCACCGCCCCAACGGCTACGACCCGTCTGTCACGGAGGACGATACGATGCGCCGCGAGATTGATGCGCTTAACGACGAGATGAAGGCTGCTGGTGTAAGGGTCTTCGTCGGCGGACTGCAACCGACGAGCAACGCCAAGTCGCTGCGGAGGCAGCCGGATGGCACGGTGCTCATCACCGACGGCCCCTACCTGAAAGCCACGGAGCACGTGGGCGGCTTCTGGGTGTTGGAGACCGCTAACCTCAACGAGGCAGAGGAGTGGGGCCGCAAAGCCGCCATCGCCTGTCGCGCATCAGTCGAAGTGCGACCGTTTCATTGAACGGATATAGCCCTGCCGCTGCCCGTGCGGTCACCATCTTCCGCCGCGGTCGATGGTCATCTGCTGGAACAACCCGTCGCCCTGAATTGAGTTGCCGGGGCCGTAACTGACGCGTTTCCAGGCGGATCGACTCTCGGGTGCTTTCATCAGGATGCCGCCGGGATGCACGTTGTCGAAGCGAACGCCATCGACCGTGACCTGATCCTCGAAAAAGACGGTGATCTTTCGCGGAATGGCGTTGAAGGCTGCGGCGAATTCCTTGTTGGTGAACATGCTCAGGGCCTTGTCATCGGCGCCCATCGGATCGCCCACCGCATTGGTTCGCTCGACGCCCGTCCATGTAATCACCAGCGTTGCATCCGGCGAAGCGCTGTAGCTGCGGATGGTGCTGCCGGTACGGAAGATGCCACTGACAAGCCGAATCTGCGCGATGCCCTTCTTGGGATCGTTGGACCAGGTACTGAAGTCCGTCTTCTGCCAGTTGCGGAAGCTCAAGCCGACTCCGGCAGATCGAGTTAAAGGACGATCGGGTAACCCGCCTTGGAGCGTCCCAGAACAGTTGAGATCCACAGCCCGGTGAAACTCGTTGGTCCACTTGCCGAAGTACGCGCCATCGAGCAGCACCAGCGTCGTCGAGGCCGCAATGCTGGGCTCGGCAGATCGGCCGGGCTGAAGGATCGAATCAGGCGCGACGATCACCGTCCCGCTCTTGAGCCGGAACTCATCGAGCACGCTGACATGGCCGAGGTACTCGACGCTGGCGGGCGTGTTGAATGTGAAGTATTGCGAGCACATCGTCCGGTCGCCAGTGTCATTGTCGTTGCGGAAGAACGTATGCTCTGCGCCCTGTAGGGTCGTCGATCCCTGCGCGTATATTTTCCCGCCGCGCTTAACCCAAACGTTGCCGTAGATTTGCCTACCCACGCCGTCGCCGCCGCCGATGAATGCCGCGTTATTCTCGACTGTCAGATGCCGACATACCTCGCGGATGGGCGAATGGCGGAAGCCGACACTGTAGACCTTTTCGGCTGCGGGGAAATGCAAATCCGTGTTCTCGTCGAGAACGACCTGAGCCGGTGGCTTGCCGGTGGCGGCATCGATCCAGTTTTCGGGTTGCGTCGGATCCAGTTCGCCGCGCTGCCCGAATCGGCCGCTCTGCCCGGGCTTGGCCCAGATGAGCATCTTCGCCGCGGGCCACTTGCTCGCCAGATAGAACTCCTTGCCTGAGAGCTTGGGCCAGATGGCTTTGTTGTCAAAAGCGGGCTTGTGCGCTGAGGCTGCTGCATAGCCGGGCGCCTCGGCCGCGGCACCATACGCCGCCAAGCCCTGGGCAAACTCGCCCGAGCCAGTCTTGTACGCCAGACATGGCGCAGCGATCACCAGTACTAGACACGCGATGACCGCGAAGCAACGGACGAAGTTGGTGGTGGTGGCGATCATGGTTGTAGTGGCGGTGTTCATCATTGCAGCGAATCCGATTTGGCGAACTGAGTAATCCATTTGACTACGGAGACTCATCTTAAGTCATGATACAAAAAAACCGCCGCGCGGGTAAGGCGCGACGGCTTTGATTGTCGGACTGCCCAGGCCGAGGCCGGGGCGGGCGATCTTACTTGAGCTCGACTTCGGCGCCCTGCTCCTTGAGCTTGGCGGCCAACGCATCAGCTTCGTCCTTGGGCAGGGCCTCTTTGACAGCCTTGGGGGCCGCTTCCACGAGGTCCTTGGCTTCCTTCAGGCCGAGCCCGGTGGCTTCGCGGACGACCTTGATGACCTGGATCTTCTTCTCGCCAGCGCTCTTGAGCACGACGTCGAAGGTGGTCTTCTCTTCCTTTTCCTCAACCGCAGCACCCGCAGCCATCATGACCGCGCCGCCGGCCGCCGGCTCGATGCCGTATTCGGACTTGAGGTAGTTGCCCAGGTCGACAGCCTGCTTGAGGGTGAGACCCACGAGCTTGTCGCCCAATTCCTTGATTTCCGCTGTTACTTCTGCCATGACTCGAACCTTTCACAATCCAAAGTTTCACCCATGCGGCCGGAGCACGTTGCCCGGTTTAACCCTTGACGGGCCGGATGGGTTTAAAAGTCTAAAATATTCCAACACCTGCGTTTACATCGCCAGCGACCTATGCTGACCTAACCCCGCGGCCGGCGCTTTCCTACAACCCGGCGCCCACCGACCTCGCGACCGCTGCCTCACGCTGCCGCGGGGGCTTCTTCCTTGGCTTTGGCCTTTTCTTCGATGGCCTTGACCAGCGAGGCGATCTTGCGGCCCGGGCCGAGGATCGACCCCGCCAGCTTTTTGCCGGGGGTAAGGATGATCTGCACCACCGCCGCCTGCGCTTCGGGGCGGGTGGGGTACTTGCTGAGCTCTTCGAGCTGGTCGGCCGAGAAGATCTCGCCGTCCATCAAAGCACCCTTAAATGCGAGATTTTCCGTCTCTTTGGCGATTTCGATGAGCTCGCGCGCAATGGCGACGACGCTTTCGCCGCCGTAAACCACCGCCGAGGGGCCATCGAGCATGTCGCCGAGCTTTTCCAGACCTGTCCCCGTCACCGCACGACGCGCCAGGTTGTTCTTGACCACCGTGACCTTCACCTTCTTCTTCGACAGGCGGGCACGCAAGGCATTGGTCTGGTTGGACTTAACGCCACGCACGTCGATGAGAATCGCACCCTCCAGGTTCGCGAATTTCTCCTCGTAGGTCTTCTGCATCAAATTCTTGACCGGCTTGCTCATGGGAAACCTTCATTGGCGGGGTCTGGCAGCCGTCTGGCTTGGCCGACCCGGCATGTAATTTCGTGCTAAATCGTCAAAAAACGCCGTCTCAACCCCCCACCTGCTCGACCCTACCCCCCATCAACCCCCCACCTACCCCCTACCAATCCAACCCTACTACCCCTCAACCCCCCCACCCTTGAAAAGCGAAAAATCGCCTCGCCGGACACCCAATCATCCAGCGACCAACACGCCCGGCGTCATCGTGCCCGCCAGCGAAATCTTCTTCACGTAGTGACCCTTGGCGCTCGATGGCCGCATGCGATGGATCATGTCCAGAAACGCCTGGACATTTTCCTCGAGGTGCTTGGGGTCGAAGCTCTGCTTGCCCACGACCACATGGACGTTGCCGCCCGAGTCGTTGCGGAATTCCAGCTTGCCCGCGGTGAACTCCTTGACTGCCTGCACAACGCCCGGCGTTACGGTCCCGTTCTTGGGCGACGGCATCAGACCCTTGGGGCCCAGCGACTTGCCCAGTCGGCTGACGAAACGCATCATGTCCGGCGCTGCAATGGCGACGTCGAAGTCCATCCATCCGCCTTCAATCTTCGCAACCAAATCCTCGCCGCCCGCTTCCACCGCGCCGGCTTCCTTGGCGGCGGCCACCAAGTCATCGCGGCAGAACGCCACCACGCGCTTGGTCGCGCCAATGCCGTGAGGCAGCGACACCGAGCCGCGAATGTTCTGGTCAGCCTGCTTGGGATCAACCCCCAGATGAATGCAAAGATTGATCGACTGATCAAACTTCGCTTTCTTGAAACTCTTGATGACCGCGACTGCTTCCGACAGCGGATAGACCTTCTCGATATCCACGTTCTTCAAGTCAGCCGCGTAACGCTTGCCTCTGCTTTCCGACATCGTCCTGCATTCCTTTCGACTGGACGCCACAGTTTGCTGCGGCTCCGGGGTCTCCCACGATTTGCGGCACGTGGTAAGCCGATGATTGTTTTTCTACTTCGTTTTTACCGCAGTTTTCCGCGGCTTTTCGCTTGTTTCTACTGGGCTCAGAACCCTTCGACCGTCACACCCATGGACCGCGCGGTGCCCGCCAGCGTTCGCATGGTGGCTTCGATTGTGTGGCCGGTGGTCTCGGACATTTTTTCCTTGGCGATGGTCTCGAGCTGCTGGCGATTGATCTTGCCGATCTTGTCCTTGTTGGGGACGCCTGAGCCCTTCTCGATCTTGGCCGCATCTTTGATGAGGACGGAGGCCGGGGGCTGCCGCACTTCGAAATCGAAGGTGCGGTCCTTATAGACGGTGATGATGCAGCCGACGACCTTGCCGTTGAACTGCCGAGTCGCTTCGTTGAAGCGTTGGATGAATTGGCCGGGATTGACGCCGTTCTGACCCAGTGCGGGCCCGATCGGCGGCGCGGGCGTAGCCTGCCCGCCGGGCGCCTGAATCTTAAAGCGTGTAGTAACTTCCTTCTTAGCCTTGGCCATGACTGGCTCCTTGAGTCCGTATCATTTGGCGCCTGTAAGCGTAGCAGGCAATGCCTGCCACCCAGCGCGAGCCGCGTAGTATAACAACCCCCCGGCAGACATGCCAACTCTCCCTCCACCTCGCCAGCGGGGAAACGACTCAACGATCCGGAACACGTGTCGTGGTGTGCATGGCGGCAAGGTGCAATAATCATGGTGTCACCGCCGAGGTTTGGGGGTGCTTGTCGATGAGGTGCGTCATATCAGCACACATGAACCGTCGCGTGTTTCTGGGGACGGGTGCTGCGGCGCTGGGCGCGGTGCTGATGCAGGGCTGTCGACGTGATGTCGCCAGCCACGATGAGTCAGCAGCAACGCAAGCGCCCGCTTCCACCACGGCCCTGCTGGTGGATCCAGTGTTCCAGGGTCACATCACCGGCCCAGGTCACCCTGAATCGCCCCGGCGGCTGGCGGCCATCCATGAGTCGCTGCGCACGGTGGAGGAGCAATGCCTGCGTATCGAGCCGCGACTGGCGAGTGAAGCCGAGTTGCTGGCATGTCACGATGAAGCCTACCTGCAATTGGCGCAGCGCGAAATCGAAGCAGGCGCACCCGCGCTGAGCACCGGTGACACCATGGTGTCCGCTGACTCGTGGCGCATCGCAAGCCTGGCGGCAGGCGGCATCATGAGTGCTGTCGATGCGGTGGTCACGGGCAAGGCACGCAATGCGTTCTGTGCGGTGCGTCCGCCCGGCCACCATGCCGGCCCCGCGCGCGGCATGGGGTTCTGCATCCTCAACAACATCGCGCTGGCGGCTCGCTATGCCCAGCGCAAGCACGGCCTGGCCAAGGTGCTGGTCGTCGATTGGGACGTGCATCACGGCAACGGCACGCAGGAAATCTTCGACGCGGACCCCTCCGTTCTTTTCTTCGACACCCATCAGCACCCATGGTACCCGGGCACCGGCGGTGCCGATGAAGTCGGTACGGGTGCGGCACGCGGCACCAAGATCAATGTGCCGTTGCCCGCGGGTTCCGGTCGCAAGGAAATCATCGAGGCCTACGAAAGCAAACTGCTGCCCGCTGTGGCGCGGTTCCAGCCGGAGATGGTGTTTGTATCAGCCGGTTTCGATTCTCGCATCGATGATCCGCTGGGCAAGTTCACGTTGACCGATGAGGACTTTGCCGACATGACGCGCATGGTCACGGCGTTGGCGGATCAGTACGCGGGGGGTCGCCTGGTGAGTGTGCTCGAAGGCGGCTACGCCCCCGAGGACCTGGCATCGGCGACGCTGGCGCACGTGCGTGCGTTGTTAAAGTAACCCGCAGGGAACCCCCATGCAGACTTACACCCTCACCCGCCAGATTCTTGCTGAGCAACCGTATGACCTCGTCGTGGCGGGCGGCGGACCGTCGGGGGTGGCCGCGGCCGTGGCGGCGGGACGAGCTGGCGCCAAGGTCCTTCTAGTCGAAGCCACCGGCGCTCTGGGCGGCATGGGCACCAACGGGCTGGTTGCCAACTGGTACAGCCTCTCCGATGGCCAGCGCGTACTCACCAGGGGTCTGTTCTGGGAGATTGTTCTGGCGCTGCGGGACGCGGGCGGCATCCGCGCATCGGTCGACTTGGAGAACTTCGCCAATCGCCTCGGCGGCGGCTTTGGCTACTCGGTCGAAGTGCTCAAGCGCTTGCTTGATCGCATGGTGCTGGACGCTGGCGTCGATTTGCTGCTGTGCACGCGGCTCATCGAGGCCGATGTTGACGGCCCGCGCAAGAAAGTCAACGGCGTCGTCATCCACGACATCGAGGGCCTGCGTTACGTCCCCGCCAAGGCGTTCATCGACGCCACGGGTGACGCTGTGTTGAGCGACCTGTGCGGCGCCCCGTACAGAGAGGCCGGACGCGACACGCCCAGTATCATGCCACCCACGTTGTGCGGGCTGTGCGCCAACATCGATTGGGCACGCTTCGGCGATCAGCAGAAGTACGTTGAGCAGGCGGTTGACGAGGGATTCTTTTCGCAACCCGACCGCCATGTGCCGGGCCTGTTCCGCAGCCAGGAAAGCTATGGCATCCAGAACGCTGGACACCTGTTTAAGATGAACGCGGTGAAGGTTCGCAGCCTCACGGCGGGGCACGTGAAGGGCCGTTCGTTGGCGGCCGAGTATGCGGCGTTCTACCGGAAGTATGCGCCGGGATGCGAGAACCTGGAACTGGTGGGGACTGCATCGCTGATGGGCGTGCGTGAATCGCGCAGCGTCGAAGGCGAGTACCAGGTGAACTACGACGACTTCACGGCCCGCCGTCACTTCGACGACCAAATCGCTGTGTACAACAAGGCTGTGGACATTCACGTCTACGACCTGACGCCCGAGGAATACAGTCGGTACTACGACAGCTTTGTGAAGCGTGACCGCTGCGCGGTGGGCGAATCCTACGGCCTGCCCTACGGCATTCTCGTTCCGCGCGGGTGGACGAACCTGTGGGCGAGTGGCCGCTGCGTGTCGGCCGACGTGGCGGTGCAGGGGGCGATTCGCGATCAACCCGCCTGCTACCTTTTGGGCGAGGCTGCGGGTCTGGCGGCGGTGCAATCGATCAGGACCGGTCAGCCGGCCTGCGACTTGGACGTCGCCGAGTTGGTCAGCACGTTGAGATCGCGCGGGGCCTATCTGCCGCAGACGTCCGAGCCCACGCGGATGACGCGTGGGTAACGACCGCGTGGCTTGGGGTGGCGGAAAATTGGGTGGGCAAGGCGTGGAGTTAATACTCGAAGACGACCATTTCGTGCATTTTGACCTGCGGGATTTTCACGCTTATCGCACCGGCGGGGCCTCGGGTTAGGGTCAGCTTTTTGCCGGACAGCGGGAGCGTGGCACGCTTGACTTTTTCGGGCAGGCGGACGGTCAAAGGGACATCGTGGATGGCGGGTAGGTCTTCGATGACCAGGCATCGGCCGCGCTGCAGGGGTGGGCCGTAGAGCAGGTGGGCGACGTAGCGGCTTTCCTGCGGTTGATGCAGGAGATTGACGCGGCCGGCGCTGGGCAGGCTGCACTCGACGACGGGCTTGCGATAGACCCGCCGCAGGGCGTTGATGAAGAGCTGGCGATGCACGCGTGCGCCGTGGCGGTAGTAAAGCTCCGCCAGGGGATGCGCCAGATATATCACGCGGCCCGACTGAGTGACGGCGGGATGAGCGGCAGGCTCGAGTTTGTTGGCTGTGTTCTGATGCGAGCAATAGTGGCCGTAGGTGCGATCGAAGTAGGGCTCGTGCAGAGCCGAGAGAACCTTGGCATCCTTGGTCGGCCGCGTGCGGAGAGCAGCGGTATAGTTGAGAAACGGGCTGGCGACGAGGTCTTTACCAAGCTCGGAGCCGACGACGGTGTAGTCGTTGGTGAACTCCGCAGGGCCGAGGTAGCTGATGCCCATGTCGAGCAGAAAGTTTTTCCGCTGCGCATCGAGGGCACCTTCATAGAGCACCACGAGCGACCCGCCTGCTTTGACGTAGTCGTTAAAGCGTTTGGCGAGTGCCGCGTCGAGACACTGCCCGCCGCTGAGGATGATGGTGTCGTACCGCTTCCATTCGTCGTCGCTGAAGCTGGAGTGAACGACTTCGAAATCGAGCTGCGACTCCATGAGCATGTTGGCGATGCCCTGGTCGTGGCTGCCGCCGCCACCGCCGTGGTCATCGATGGCTTTACCGCCGGAGAGGAACAGGCCGAGGTTTGAATAGGGCTTGGCGGGCAGGCTGAACTTTTCGATTTTCTGGACGTAGCGGTAGGCCTTGCCGATTTCGCGATAGGTGCCGAGGTCCATTTCGCCTGAGGGGTGGCATTGATCGCCGAAGCTGACGGTGGCGCTATAGGCCATCATGCTGGCGGCTTCGAAGGCCATGGCGTCGGCGTGCTTGAATCCGCCGAACTCGCCCCACATCGTGTGGAACTTTCCGCTCATGGCAAGCATGGGGCGTGGGTGAGGATGTTGCTCATCGGTGTAGGTGGCGAAGAATTTGGCGCGTGGCGCGAACTTGTCGTAGCCGCCCCAGGTGGTCGGGAGGTCTTCGAGTTCCCAATGCGTCTGCTGGTTGAGCAATTCGGACGGCGTGGTGGAGTTGGCGCGGCCGTTGAAAAAGACGCTGGCACCGGGCCACTTCTCGAAGATTACCTTGCGGCAATCATCGAAGAACGATGCCCACACGCCGGTGTACCATTTTTCGGTGGCGGTATCGCTGGCCTGGTCGACGCCCGCAGCGGTCATCCCCGCTTTGCACGTCTCGCAGAAGCAGCGTGCAAAGCCGCAGATGTCATAGAAAAAGCCATCGACGTGGTAGTGATCGCAGATCTCGCGCGTCTGCTCGACGATGAGCTTGCGGTAGCCGGGCGTGTTGACGCACATGTTCTTCCAAGAGCAAATCGGCTTGGCGTCGCCGGGCTTGGCATTGACATCGAAGTTGGTGGTGGTGATCGTGCCATCGCGGTTACGCATGCACCACTCGGGGTGCAACTCCGCATCGGTGGCGCTCCAGCCGACCGTGTAGTAGATGGGCACGCGGACTTTGATATCGCGGCAGGCTTCGATCTGCCCCCCCAGCAGGTCCAGGCCCTTTTTCATTGTCGGGTGAACCATGCCGAGCTTGGTCGGATAGTACGACCAAGAGTGATGGCACTTGGCAAAGACGGTGATGTGATTGACCTTGCCGAGTTTCAGCGCCTGCTGAAATTGCTTTTTGTCGAAGCGTGCGCCGACATTGGGAATGTGCTCGGAGGTGTGGAAGTCCAGGTGAACGTGGCGGGCGGGGAGCTTGATCATGTTGCCTCGGTGGGTGTTGAATTCGGAGCGACCATGATGCGACAGATGGCGAGGCTGGTCAACTTCGGCGACGGCGGTTTGAGCGAATAACGTGGTGAGGTGAAGCACGGTGGCGACAGGTCGGGCGACTCGGGCGTGGTGCTTGCGCTTGCATGGGACGGTGTGCGCGATACGCTAGGTCCATGGCCATCCGCTTTCCCTGCGTAACTTGTCAGGCCCGCATCAAAGTTCCCGACGGGTCGGAAAACAAACGGGTCAAGTGTCCGCGATGCGGCACAGCCCAACGTGTTCCTGAATCGGCTGGTGCCAGTGATGACGCGGGGGAAGGTGCGAGGACATCGCCGGGGACATCGACATCGTTGGCGTCCGTGAGGCCGTCGGAGCCCACTTCGGTGGCGGATTCAGCGGCCGATGATCCATTGGCGGCGTTGGCAGCTGCGGCAGCGGGTGAGGATGAGCCGCGGGTCTCGACGCCAAGTCAGGATGCGGCGCTGTTCGAGCATGTCGCGCCAGCGGAGTTGGCCACGCCGGTGGAGCGGGTGAAAGCACACGAGGAATCGGCCCCGTCGCAATCCTCGTCGCAGTCGGCGACCGACGCTGACACCGCGGCATTGGCTAATTATGTTTCGGAAGCACCGCCCGTCAGTGACGAGCCGAGCGTTGAAGACGATGACATGACGCCCATGGCCCCGTCACAGGGTCGCGATGATGCCCCGGCTGGTGTGCGGGATGGTTCGCCGCCTGCGCCGCCTTC
>JBGSTK010000272.1:0-39676 GCA_041736565.1 Phycisphaeraceae bacterium
GTGTTATTGGGACCGAATGGTTGGGCGCTTTGGGGCGGTCGTGGGGTTTGCGGCGGCTGCGCAAATCCTGCGCTCGATAACAAATGCGTGTCAGGCATAAGGAAATGAACACGAAGACGCGATGACGCGAAGCAAGGCAGACGGAGGATCGGAGTGGCGGGAGGGACCACAGCGGACACAGAGGCCACGAAGAATACAGAAGCTGAATTGATCGATTGGACTCCCGCATTCGGTGGGCACGCCCACGGGAACGTCGGATTCATGCCGGTCTGTCGATCAATGACATCCGCTAGCCATAGCCCAATGCCGTCAGGTCATCCTCATCGAGTCCAAAATGATGGCCGATTTCGTGGAGCAGGGTGATACGGATCTGCTCAGCCAACGCCTCGGTTCCCTTAGCCTCTCGTGAGGGCGTGAGGCGGCGCCGTTTGTATCCAGCCACACGCATGATCGGGCCGCGGAAGAGCATCATGCGATCCGGCAGCACGCCGCTGTGTTCGACGCTTCGGTGAGTCAGGGCGATGCCCGAATGCAGGCCGCAGAGGTCGGTGATGCCGCGCTCGATCTCCATTTCCTCCAGCAGTTGATCCGTGGGCTCATCCTCGACGACCAGGGGGACTTCCTCAAGAAGACGATGCAGATGCTCAGGCAGCGCGGCGACGATGTCGTCGAGCAGGTCATCGAAGAGGTGGCGTTGTTCGGGCCGAAGCATGGGCCGAATTGTAGCCGCAAGGTGTGGTGGAGACGGCGACCTGGCCGTGGTGACGCTTGCGCCAACCGACCATTGCGGAAGCGCGAGGACTCGAAGACGCGAAAGCGTAAAAACGCAAAAACGCCCCGACTTTTAGAAACTCCAGACCTCCAACGCCCACTGCGATATCATTGCCATAATGAAACCCAACACCCTGATCCTTCGCACAGCGGGGACCAATTGCGATCGTGAATTGGCGTTTGCTTTTGAAGCCGCCGGTGCCGTGACCCAGACCATCCACGTCAACGCCCTGGTGGAAGAGCCCGCGCTGCTCGAACGCTTCGAGATCATCGGATTCCCCGGCGGATTTTCCTACGGCGACGACATCGCAGCCGGTCGCATTCTCGCCAACCGCCTGCGTCATCGGCTTTATGAGCCCCTGCGCGATGCGGTGCGTCGAGGTGTGCCGATCATCGGAATCTGCAACGGCTTCCAGGTGCTCGTGAAACTGGGCCTGCTGCCACAACCGGAATCCGGTCAGCAGACGGTGACGCTGGCGGACAACACCTCGGGGCGTTTCCAGGCGCGATGGGTCAAGCTTCAGGCTGTGGCTGACTCGGCTTGCATCTGGACGCGAAACATGGAGAGCTTCGAGCTGCCCATCGCCCACGGTGAGGGGCGATTCGTCGTGGGCAATGATGACGTGATGGGGCAGCTTCACGACAACCGTCAGATCGCGCTGCGGTATGCAGCCGACGACAACCCCAACGGCAGTGCCGATGACATCGCGGGTATCTGCGATCCCTCGGGTCTGGTGCTGGGGCTGATGCCTCACCCCGAACGTTTCACGCATGCCACGCATCACCCGCAGTGGTCGCGCCTCGATGCCGCGGCCCTGGCGAAAACTCCGGCTGGGCTTCGCCTCTTTCAGAATGCGGTGGAGCATGTTCGTTCCGCTGCAGCGCAGGTCCAAACCACCTGATCTGGGCTTCGACCAATAGCTCGCCAATCCGCGGGTGCTAGCAACAATGTTTCGGTGGCCTGATCCCTTGGAGCGATTCATGAAGTTTCTGCTGATTTGTCTGTTGACGATGGTTCTGGCCGGCGCGGGGTGCGCATCATCGCACTCGGCTGTGGGCACAGACTCGGGCGCGGCCCCGGGCGCGATGTCGCTTGACCCGGCTGACCCGGGTGTCGCACGGCTGCGCCAGGACATTCGCCGCATGATCGCTGTCGGACGTGATCGGGTGTTCCCCGCACTGGTCAACATCAACGTGGTTTCGGTGCGCTACGTCGCAGGCGGAGAACAGAAACAGCGAAGCGTCGGCAGCGGCACCATCATCTCGCCCGATGGCTATGTCGTCACCAACTACCACGTCACCGCTCGTGGCGCGAAGTTCACCTGCACGCTGGCGGATCGACGACAGGTGTCAGCAGTGCTGGTGGGTGAAGACCCCCTGACGGATATCGCGGTGCTCAAGCTGGAGCCGGACGTGGTGAGCGATGGCAAGCCGACCGTCTTCCCCTACGCTCGCTTCGGCGACTCGGCGGCACTGCAGGTGGGCGACTACGTCATGGCCATGGGCTCGCCGTTTTCACTCTCCCGCTCCGTCACCCTGGGCATCGTCTCCAACACCACCCGCGTTTTTGCAGGCGGGCTCATGGGCGATGATGTACAGGAAATGGAACTCGAACCCGGCCAATCCACCGGCCTCTTTACCCGCTGGATTCAACATGACGCCCTTATCCACCCGGGCAACAGCGGCGGCCCTTTAGTCAACCTTCGCGGCCAGATCATCGGCGTCAACGAACTGGGCGGCTCCGGCATCGGCTATGCCATTCCGTCTAACCTGACGCAATCGGTGGTGGCCGCGATCATCAAGCATGGCGAGGTGCCGCGATCATGGATCGGCATCGCCTTTAAGCCCATCGAGCGCACCGGCTTGACCGAAGGCGTGCTGGTCAACTCCGTGGTTAAAGATGGTCCTGCCGATGCTGCGGGTATCAAGCCCGGCGACATCATTCTGGACATTGGCGTGGAGCGGGTCACTGCCCGCTTCGCTGAAGAAGTGCCACCGCTGCTGCAACGCATTAGCGATGAGCCGGTGGGCAACGCGCTTCCCGTGCTTTACCAGCGCGATGGTCAGACCCACATGACCAATGTCATCACGCGAGCCTACGAAGCGGACATGGGCGAGCAGAAATCGTTTCGATCCTGGGGCTTTTCGGCCCAGGGCATCACCCAGAAAATCGCCATGGCGCGAGGCCTCCCCGACAAATCGGGCGTGATGCTCACCAGCACCAAACGAGGTGGCCCTGCGGATCGTGCTGAACCCTCGGTGGGTGGAGGCGACATCATTCGGCAAGTGGACGGCCAGACTGTGGCGGACATGGCTGGGTTTGTCGAGGCCTACAGCCGCATCATGGACGCCAAGCCGACGCCCGAGAAGGTGACGCTCTCGTTTGACCGCGGGGGTGAGAATCTGGTGACGATCATCAAGCCGACCAAGGACGAGGAGTTCGAGCCGCCCCGCGAGTTGCCCAAAGCCTGGCTGGGCTTGGCGACGCAGCCGGTGCTGGCGGAGTTGGCCAAGGAGTTGGCAATGCCTGCCGACTCACAGGGCGGGTTCCGAATCACCCGCATCTACCCCGGCACCGAGGCTGCCCAGAGCGACCTGCGCGTCGGCGATGTGATCATCGCTGTCGATGCGCTTCGCCTTCGGCCCCGGGGTATGCAGGATGCCAACCTGCTGGAAACGCGCATCCGCCAACTCGACGTCGGCGACAGCCCCGCGTTCACCGTCGTGCGGCAGGGCGAGGTGCTCAAGATTCCCGCGACACTCGAAAAAACTCGCACCACGCCCGCTGAAGCTCGGCGGGACAGCAACGGGGCCTTTGGCCTCTCGGTCCGCGAGATCACCTTCTTTGACCGCGACGCCCGGCGATGGGATCAGGACGTTCAAGGCGTGGTCGTCACCGACGCCGACGGCGCGGGCTGGGCAGGCATCGCAGGTATCCAGCCCGGCGACCTGATCCAGCGCATCGGCGACCAGGCCGTGACCGACCTGGACACCTACCGCAGCGCCATGGCTCGCCTGGCCACCGAGCAGCCGGCGCGGATCGTGTTCGTCGTGCTTCGCGGGCCTCGCACCGGCTTCCAGTACGTCGAACCTGACTGGAAGCCCACGAGCCAAGCGGCTCAATAGGTCTCGACACCGAGGAATCAGAAAGCAGTCCGGGCCATGCGAAGAATTGCTGTTTTATCGCGTCCAGAGCAAGCGGAGATGACAGCACGCTCATCATATTCTCACCTGGCGCAAACATTCTGCAACCATAGAGGCCGTATTATCACGGACTCTTGGCGCTACACGATCAGGCCTGACTTCAATGTCGGCCCCGGTCCTCCCCTGGCGCTGCCGACCCTCAATCACAAAGGAGACTGCTGATGTCTCGAAAACATGACAGCGCCGCCCGGCGACGACACTTACAACACGCGTTTACCCTGGTGGAATTGCTGGTGGTGATCGCCATCATCGCGTTGCTGATCAGTCTGCTCCTTCCCGCTCTAGGCGCTGCAAAGGGCGCGGCGCGAACGGCTCAGTGCGCGAGCAATTTGCATCAACTGCTCATTGCGACGGAGATGTATCGCGGTGACAGCAAGCAATACTTTCCGCGGCCAGTGGACACTACGACGGGCACAACGTTGACCTCAGCCCAAGCAGGTACGGCGATGTGGTTCAACGCACTTGACTACTACCTGTCGGTCAACACCAAATCGTACTCAGCTGGCAATACGTCGGAACGCAATTACGTGATCTTCAAGCACGACCCGATCTCCAAAGACTCGACTATCACCAGCGCGAGCCTTGGTGAAAATGGCAACCGCACCATCAAGATGAATCAATATTTCAGGGATGACGCCCCCGGGGACGCATTCGCGAAAGACGTGGACCTGAGACGCACGGAAGCGATCGTGCTTTTCCTTGACGGGCGTGCTCAAGATATTCGCCCCAGCGACACAGGCACCGCTGGACAATTCAGCATTACCCCCGGGACAGCAGGATTGCGGCATGGAGGTAACAAGGCTGGCGTGCCCTTTAGCGGTGGTGCGAACGTTGCTTTCACGGATGGCTCAGTGCGATTGATCACTCAGAAAGTGCGCACGGATACGGCGGCTCCAGCTTGGCATACCGAAAATATTGCATCCCCTGGCACAGATGACCAAGATCTTGCGTGGCGTTTGTTCATTCCGTAGTCGCCCAACGGTCGAGCTTTTGATATGGCTGGTATTAACTCGTGGCGAAGTCTTAATCCAAGGTTTGCGTGGCTCCTGCCTGTAGTGGTGGTGGCGGGGATATTCGCGCTCTGGCCGATGGCGCGTGGGAACAGAAATACGCTCGAGTCGGCAAATAAGCTCTGGTTCTACGACTTGAGCAGCGGGTCGCTCAAGGCGATGGATATGACGACACCGTCCCCAGAACCCGATCATCCCGAGTGGGTAAGGGCTTATGTGTATTCCTGTGGCCATTGTCAACAAACTGAGACCCAATTCGGCTATCTGGAGAAAGGCGTTTTTGCAGCCTCAGACACTGCTCCCCCGACGCAAGTCGCGATGTTTGTTGCGGGGCAAACCAACGACTTTCGTTGGCAGACCATGAATGACGAACAAAAGCGTCAGTTGGTTGGTCAGATACAAAGTCGCTGCCGGTCTGATGAGCCATTGGATGTATGCCTCCCATGATCGATGTATTCCGCTCAGGGCCAGAGCATAGTTCCCGCCACGCGGCTGACAGCCGCCATCCCTATCATCTACGTACCCCTTCCCTGACCCCGGAGTTTGCCATGACACGTCGAGGCTGGATCGTTTTTGCCCTGCTGGCGCTTGTGCCCGGATTCGTCGTGACGGCTTGGGCTTGGCACGAGAAGGAGCATGCCGCTGTCACGGCCATGTCGGCCCGACTGCTGGCCGATGCGGGTATGCCCGAGTGGTTTCTCAAGGGCGTGGCACAGGAATCCGCCCGCGCTTCCATCGACCCGGACACATTCAAGATTCGTTCCCTGCGTCAGCTCGCCAGCGCTGAGGCACCCGAGCATTTCCTGGACTTCGAGCCACTGGCGGCGCTAGTGGCGGCTGGCAAGCCCCTGCCTCAGGATCGCTTCGAGTACTACAAATATTGCTACGACAACAAGCTTGATCCTAAGAAGCTCGGGACGCTGCCCTATGCGTTGACCGAATGGCAGCAGCGCCTGACCGTGGCGATGGCGGAACACCGCAAGTGGCCCGAGGATGCGGCCATTCAGCAGAAATGCCTGATCTATGCAGGGATCATGGCCCACTACGCCGCGGACCTGTGCATGCCGTTGCACACCACAATCCACTACGATGGCCGGGTCGCTAACCACAACGCCCCCACGCCACGCACCGGCATTCACGCCCGGATGGATGGCCTGTTCCGCAACTTCGACTACGAACCCGCCAAGGTGCTCGATGGCGCCAGTGCCGAAGTCTTTGCCGACACCTGGACCGGCATGTGGGCGGAGTTCGAAAGATCGCATCAGTTAGTCGATCGTGTTTATGAGTTGGAAGACCGCCTGCCCAAGAAAGGCGGCGGGCGAGTCACTGACCCTGAGGTCACAGCCTTTGGCGTCGAGCGCATGCGAGCCTCGGTAACGTTTACCGCCTCGCTTTATCGCACAGCCTGGGCCAAGAGCGCGGAACTCAAGCTCCCCGACTGGCTGGACCATGAGGCTGGCGAATTGCCCCATTAGCGCCACCAAAGCCCGTCACGGAATCCAGCGCACGGACCACCGGCATCAACTCAACTCAAAACGGGTTATCATCCATAGCCCCACTGCTGTGCCACACCCACGGAGTTTCTCATGACGCGATTTCCCTCGATTCTTCTACTCGCTTGCGCGTTGCTGGCCGCCCCGTGCGGGATGCCGACGCACGCGATGGCTGACGAAACCCCCGCGCAGTATCAGCAATTGCTCGAAACCCGTGGCCCAGCCATCGTCCACATCAAGTTCATCCTCAAGATCAACATGGGCGGGGAAGACCGACAACAGGAAGCCGAGGCCCCCGGCGTCATCGTCAACGCTGAGGGCCTCGTCCTGGCGTCCAGCACGCACATGGGCGGTATCAGTAAGCTTTTGGGCGACCGCGGTGCCAACGTCAGCGCCACGCCCACCGACATCAAGGTCTTCATCGGCGATGATGCTGAGGGTCTCCCAGCCGTGCTCCTGGCGCGCGACAGCGACCTCGATCTGGCGTGGGTCAAGATCAAGGACATCAAGGGCCAGGAACTGACGACGGTGGATTTCGCCAAGGGTCGTGACCCGGTGCTGGGTGAAACGATTCGCTCGTTGCGTCCGATGCCGCGTTACTTCGATCGTGCGCTGGTGGTGGGTGAGAGCCGCATCGGCGCGATGATTCACAAGCCGCGTGATTTGTATGTGGGTATCACCCCCGTAGCGCCGATGTTTGGCTTGCCGGTCTTCGCTGCCGATGGCACCGTCATCGGCTTCTCCGTGTTGCAGATTCCTGAAGATGCAGGCCCCGCCGCGGGACGATTCCAGGACGCGACAAATCTGATTCTGCCTGCGTCCAAAGTCGCCAAAGCCACTGCACTAGCGCGAGAGATGACGCCCCCGCCCGAGCCCCCAGCGGCGCCCTCTCCCGAGTCGCCCGACGCACAGTCCACACCAGAAGCGACACAACCCCAGCCCGCTGCCCCCTGATTCCCTCTACGCCCGCAGGTCGATACGGTGCCATCCGCTTTGCCAAACCACGACGAATCCAACCCCGAGAGTTCCGCACTGCTCGCGGAGCGCCCCCACCGCCCTGGCGTCAACGCTTGGCGCATTGGTCGCCGCGTGACCTATGTCGTGGTGTTTGCCTTGATTGTCCTGGTGGCGTTCACGGAAGGCCTCGAACTGCGCCAGTGGGTCTTCGAATCAACCGTGCCCTTTCGGTTCTTTGGCGATGTTCGTCGCGGCTTCAAGTTCGGCAGCCGCGCCGAGAAAGAGGGCTACATCGATCTCTACGATCGCGTGCTGGCTGAAACCGCCGAGTCATACAACGAGTTTGACTACGCTCCCCTTCGCCTGCTGGCCATGAAAAGCTGGGCCGGCGCCACGCTCGCCAAGCACCCCGACGCCACCGAATGGCGGCCTGACTACGAGTTCAACGCTCCGAGCCTGCGATTCAACACAGGCATGGAGATCGTCGCCGCCATCGGCGCGTTTTTCCTCACCCGACTCTGGGTCATTCGCCGACGTCGCCCCCCGCCCTTCATGGGCCATGGACTGCTGCATGACCCTCTGTCGCGTTGGATAGCGCGCGTGGTGTTCCGTCGCGCTGACCCGCAGCCCGTGACACTGCACACCCCACTGCCCGCGCCGATGCCCGCCTGGCGCTGGGTCAAGGCCAAAATCCTGCGACGCCCCGACCCGCTGTTGCCCGTGGTGAGTTTCCGCCACTGGCTCGGTGCGCCGGGTCAGCGATTTGAAGGTTGCACGCTGGGCCTCATTGCAGCCCTGTTGTTGTGGTTCAATCCCGCCATGCTTCTCTCAGCCCACGGCTGGCAGACGTGGGACATGTGGATCGTGCCGTTCTATCTCTGGGCAGTGCTGGCAGCCTGCCTCAACTGGTGGTTCGCCGCGGGCATGATCATCGGCACCGGCGCGCTCTTCAAAGGTCAGCAGTGGATCGTCGCCCTCATCTTCATTCTCTGGCCGCTCTTTGGCCTCCGACCCTGGGCAGCGCTGCGATGGATCATCGGCGTCTTCTTCGCCATCGCATGCGTCACCATCATCTGGATGGTGACCTACCCCGCCGAGTATCAGGTCACACACGTCAGCCGCAACGAATTCCTTGCATCGCTTCGCCCTACTGATGCCCCACTGCTCAACATGGTCGCCGTCTGGTGGATCGGTGTTGCCGTCGTCGCCGTGGCCCTCGTGAGTATGCGCCACCTCCTGCCTCGCCTCCGTTGGTGGTGGTGGATCGGCCCGACCGCGCTGGCGCTGGGCCGCCTGCTTTGGCAATGGCTGGCCGTGGCCCCCGAAGGCTGGACGACATGGGGCATCGTCGCCATCCTCTGCATCCTGACTCTCGCGTGGATTCTGCCCCTGCGTCACCAGGGCTACATCCTCGCCACCACCTACGCCACCGCTGCGTTGTTGTGCATCCCCCTCTTTCGCGCCAGCACCGGATGGTTCCGCATCGGCTGGGCCTACGGCTCCCATCACTGGGAGTACATGATCATGGGCCTGACGAGCAACATCCCCGGCATCCTCGCTAAACGCTTCGGTTGGCAGAACACGCCCACCAGAACCGGGCAGCCTTCAGACCTCATGACCACGGCCTACACCTTTGAGCCTAATTCCGTTCTGTGGCTCTGGCCCTCCGAGGCGTGGGAAATCAAGTGGAAGACGGTCTTTGCCGCCATCTACGGCTTGACGCTGGTGCTCTGTGCCTGGGGCGCTTCACGCCACGAGCGCCGCAACGATCCCCGCTTCCTGGTGGCCATGGTCGCCCCGTGGGTTTTGATGTTCACCATCCTGGGGCAAATCCATGAACGCTACCTGCTCTTTGCCGCCGGCTGCGCGGTGGTGATGGTGGCGGTCAATTGGGGCATGGTGCTGCTCCACTGGTTCATGACCGCAGTCACCTTCCTGATGACCTTCCACGTAATGCTCATCGCCAATCGGTGGTGGCAGCGCGGCAGGACGCCGGAAGCCTATGCCCAGATCGTCGAAGCGGAGTCCGCCGCCAAATGGTTCCGCTGGATCGAGGCGACTCATCCAGACCTCGGCTGGGCGGTGGCCCTCTGCGCCTGCGTATTCCTGTACATGGCCATCGCCGTACGTCCCGCCCGTACGCCCAGCATGCCCAGCCTGCCCGTATCAGGCAACGCCTTGCGGTAACAGCGTCTGCAACTTCCGCACGATGTCATGGGCCGCATTGGCATGCGCCAGCCGCGCGATGTTGCCACGAATCCGCGCCATGCGGGTTGGATCGTCCAGCAGGCTGTCAAGCTTCCAGGCCAACGTCGGTAAGTTATTGCAGCGAAGCGCCGCCCCTTCTTCCAACAGGTGGTCGCTGTTGCGCTCCTCCTGCCCGGGGATGGGATTGACGATGCACATGATCAATCCCTTGGCCAGCGCCTCGCTGGTCGTCAACCCGCCGGGCTTGCCCACCAGGATATCCGCCGCTGACATGTACTTGTCCATCTCCTTGGTGAAGCCCACGATCAGCGCTGCGTGACGCTCTGGCGTCAGCGTCGGAATCTTCTTACTCAGTTCCTCCCGCAGTTCTTCATTTCGCCCGCAGATGACGATCAACTGCACGGGATGGCGCATCTGCAGCAGTGATGTGATGAGGTTCTCGATGGGCCCCACGCCGAAGCCGCCCGTCGCTACCAGGATGGTCGTGCGTTGTGGATCCAGCCCCAATTCCTGCCGCGTTTGTGCCTTGTCTCTGGGCTGGGCAAAGACCGGATCGATGGGGATGCCGCTGACGGTGACATTCGCAGCGGGAATGCCCAACTCGATTAAATGCTGGCGTGTCTCGTCGATGGCCACGAAGTAGTGCTCGCAAATCTCCGTAAGCCAGAAGGCGTGAACGTCCATGTCCGTCACGACCGTCGCCAGTGGGCACTCCAGTCGATGCCGCAATCTCAGGCGGCTGATGATCTCAGCAGGCAGAAAATGCGTGCAGACCGTAATGTCAGGCTGATAGTCCAGCAACAGGCGCTTAAACCGCGTGGTGTTGAGCTTGTTGATCGCCTGTGACAGTCGGCGGTCATCCAGGTGATTGTCCAGCCGATCGTAAAGCCAACCCAGCGCCACTGGGAAACTGTTGACCAGTTTGATGTACGCATCAGCGTAGATCTTGCGGAACATGGCGTTGGTGTATTGCAACGTATCGATGTGCCGCACCTCGCGGGCCGAACCCGACTCCGCGAACGCCTTTTCCAAAGCCTGCGCAGCCCGCACGTGACCTGCACCTGCACTGGCGGAAAGAATTAAAACCTTGTTGAGCATGTGTGAAAATCCCTCGGTGAATGGGCGGGTGAAATTGTAACGCAGGCTCACTCGCCGCGCGCGTTTAAGTTGCTTGGGTCGTCGGCCAGCGGGCTTCGCCCCCCCATTGACTCAACTTCCCTTCGCGTTTTCGCGTCTTCGCGTTCAACCATCGTTTTGGACCTCTCGGAGGACAAGGCAGTGCCGTGATGCGGTATCATGCTGAGTCCCGGGCTTCATCCTTGCGAAGGGTTTCTCATGCGAATCGCCATCCCGCTTGCCGCTGATCAGGTCGCCGAACACTTCGGCCAATCCACCCATGCCGCGATCTTCGACCTCGATGATAAGGGCGCGGTGCTCAACAGCCGCACCATCGAGATGCCACCCCACACGCCCGGCGCACTTCCGGCACGACTGGTCACGGAAAATCTCGACCTGGTTCTCACCGGCAGCATCGGCCAACGCGCCATCATGATGCTGGCTGAAGCCGGCGTCCGCGTCGTCGCCGGCGTCATCGGCAAAGACCCCCAACGCATGATCGAGGAGCTCGTCACCGGCCAACTGCTCGTGCGACAAAGCGGATGCGGCGGTGGCGGCTGCGGCGGCCACGGCTGCGGTGGCCACGATCACGATCATGATCACAGTCACGACCATGGGCACAGTCACAGCCACGAACACGGCCACGGCCACGACGGCGACGACGACGACCATGGCCCTGGATGCGGCACCAGTTGCGGCACCGGCTGCGGCCACTGATTTGCGTTTCCTTTAACCCACACGCTCGGGCTTGGGTTGACGGCTCATCAGCCGACTGATGCCTTCGATAGGGTCCAAGCCCTCGAACAGCACCTGATGCACCGCCTGCGTGATCGGCATCTCCACGCGGTACTTGGCTGCCAACGCGACGACACTCTTGGTCGTCGGCACACCCTCGACGATGCCAGCGATCTCCGCCAGCACGGTTTCGAGCTTCCGCCCCTTGCCCAGCAACTCGCCACAGGTGCGGTTGCGGCCGGTGGGCGAAAAGCAGGTGGTGGCCAGATCGCCTACACCGGTGAGACCGAAGAACGTTTCCTGCCGGGCACCCATCGCCAGCCCCAGCCGTGTGATTTCCGCCAGTCCGCGTGAGAGCAGCGCGCTCTTGGCGTTGTTGCCCGCCTGCAGGCCGTCAAGAATTCCCGCCGCCAGCGCGATGACGTTCTTAGTCGCCCCAGCCAACTCCACACCCAGCAGGTCCGAGTTGGTGTACACGCGGAACCAACTGGTCGTGAAGACCGTCTGCACCGCCTCCGCAAAATCATCGTGCTCACTGGCGGCACAGACCGTGGCAGGCAGGCACCGGGCGAGTTCCGACGCCACCGATGGGCCCGACAACGCCGCCAGCGGTCGCGGTGGGCCATCAGGCGAATCACGCCCCGTCTTGGCAAGTACATCAGCGATGATCTGCGTCGGCCGCAGCGACGTCTCGTTCTCTATGCCCTTGGCCACGCTCACCACCGGCGTCAACGGCGGCACATGGCTGGCCAGCCGACTCCACACCCCACGGATAAACTGCGTCGGCGCTGCTGACACGATCAACTCCGCATCGCGGAAAGCTGAGGCGTCGTCGTTGGTGAGCCGCACCGACTCGGGAATGCGATAGCCCGGCAGATACCGCTGGTTGTCGCGGGTCTGAATCATGGCCGCGATATAGTCGGCCTGGTGTCCCCAGACGGTGACGTTGACGCCCTGGCTTTCCAGCAGCAGCGCGCAGACAGTGGCCATGGAGCCATCGCCCAGGATGGTGACATTGCGAATGGGTTGGGTCATGTCGGCATTGTAGTGTCACCCCGCGGTAACGACTTTGACGGCCTCCTTGGGTCCCCCGCCACGCCCGCCAGCGCTGCGGTGCTTGGGCTGCACCACAGTATTTTTACGAAAAGGTGAAAATATCCCTTGACGGCTCGCTGGGGTGTTGTTAAAGTCCAACCTCGGTACTTACTTAATCAAAGTTACTCAGGTTGCGTGGATTAGTATTGATTGTGAAGGAGTGGCATTGGACGTTCCGGCATGTCCGAAATCGCGCGTCAGGCCGGGGTTCCGGGCACATCGAGCATCTTCAACGATCTCTAGTCAATGTGACCCCTATCCCCGAGCTGGCGACACTGCCTCTCACTGTGGTGGGTCTGGGGATGATCCTCGTGTGGCGGTGATAAACGACCTGATCGAACGTGCCTTCTATTCACTCTCCTTTTTGGTGCTTTGATATTGGAAACCCAGAAACCCTCACCCCTACTCCGGAGGAAGCAAGATGAAGCTTCGACAGATTGCAGGATACTTTCTGATCACCTCTACGATGATCGTCGTGTTCGAGGCCGCTTCTACTCAGGCCGCCACGTGGACGGGCATCAGCAACACGAATTGGAATAATACGGGGAATTGGACACCTGCCAATGTCCCGAACACAGCCACCGAAACAGCCGAGTTCGGCAACACGGGCGTGGGCACGGTCAACCTCGACCTCGCGGGAACGACCAGCATCAGCGGCGTGTTCGGGCAGACGTTTACCGGCATCTATACCCTTGACCTCAACGGCAACACATTGATAACGCCCGTGGATGCCGCCACGGGAAGTCGTTTCAAGGTCGGGCGAGAGTCGAGGTCGGGAACTTTCAACATAGTCAACGGGACGTTCACGACTCAGGGCGGTGCGTGGCAAATCGCATCAGCCGACGACTCAACATCGACGGCCACGGTGAACATCTCGGCCGACCTTGGCACGGCCGCCAACAACGCGACCGTGTTACAGGTCGGAGCCTCCTACATCAGCCGCCAAGCCACTGGTTCGCTCTCGCTCACCGGCACCGGGACATTCCGCGCCGATGCCAGTGGCATCGTGGGCGATGGGCGCCTGAACATCGGTACCGTGCAAAGCAACGCCACCACCCGACCCAACGCCACCGGCAGTCTGACGCTGGGGGCGAATCTCTCCAGCGTTTTTTTCTCCAATAGCATCATGCGTATCGGAACCAACCATCGACCGGATGGGAATACATCGTTCACCGCGGATAACAACGCCACGGGCATATTGACCTCGTACACGCCGACGACTTTCGGCGAGACGGGCAAAGCCATTGGGACACTTCTGGTCGGACACAACACGGCAAACAACGGCACTGGCGTGATCACGGGCACACTCGATCTGAGCAACGCCCCCAGCGTCAGCGGTCTGTTGAGCTACGGTGGGAACAAACTGGTCATCGGCGTCGGACGCAACGCCACCGGCACGGTTACCCTGCCCACAGGCACGATCACCGCCACGACCGCCAGCAACAGCGTATTCGCCGCCGTCATCGGCGACAGCGACAACGGCGTAAGCTCCCAAGGCGGGACTGGCTCGCTAACGCTCAACGGCACGAACCTCGTCCTGAACAGTATCAGCAACTCCGCATCAGACCGCCGCGGCTTGCAGATCGGCGTGTCGGGCAGCCTGATCAACAACATCGCCAACGTCTCCAGCGGCGTGACGATCGACATCACCAGTTCGCCTTCATCGGCTCTGAATATCGCTGAGTTCTCCTCCGGCGGAGTGGGCATGACGCTCAACTTCGCCGACCCGAGCTTCACCCCCTCGGCTGATAATCCCTACTGGGGATTCCGCTGGCGCGGTGACTTCGCCACGCAACTTCAAACCTACGTCAAAGAAGCAGGCACCCTCTACAACACCGGCGACGGATGCATCGACGTGAATACAACCGGATCGGCGCTGAGCATGGATGGCCTACGAGTCGCCACTTACGACGATGGCGGCGTCACGTACACCTACATTGGCTTCATCAATGTCATCCCCGAGCCCGGCTCACTGGCTCTCGCGGCAACGGGCCTGTTCATGCTCCTGCCCCGACGCCAGAGACAGCAATGACGCTCGACTGTTTTTCCGCGACGGCCTGGTGGCCCCCGTCCCGCGGGGGGGAAAAGGGGACATCCACAATTACGCGAGCATGGTGCGTGCCTTTTTCGGTCGGCCCCGGCGGCGCAGGGTGTGCATCAGGTCCAGGCGACGTGCCGTCCGCGCAGTTCTGCTCGCCGGTGTCGGCTGGATCGTCGTTCAAGGCGATCTGCACGAGCTCCTCGATGTACCGCAGGCCCCAGACCTGTTGTTGTCTGAGCCGTCACGGGTTTCGAGGATGCTCCAGCCATCTTCGCCGGAGGCGGAGCCGTTGGGCGTTGACGTTGGCGGGATGAGTGAGGCGGTGTTGGCGCGACCGGCGCGGCGGTCGGCTGCGGTGGGGCGAGGTGGGTTTTGGGTCCCGATGACCATTTAAGCCCCCGTTTAGTGGTGGGGATAGTTTGACAGGTGGTGGCGGGGGTGGTCAAGGGGGATTTTTTGTGCGCGGGCAATTGTTTTGGGAAAAGCACCGCATGGATTTGCGGTGTTGGGAGGAGAAGAAGTTACGCACGCGGGGGGCTGGGGGTGGTTTATCCGTCGCTCACGCTTACGGCTCGTTTAAGCGGCGGAATCCGGCATGAAGGGCCCGGGTTGGGGGGTAGGCGGTTCTGCGTTATGATGTCCGGTGCATTGAGGACCTGTCTTCATTTTTTACGCGGGGCTGGACATTATGACGCTCTATATTCTTCGTGGCCTATTCATTCTGCTGGTTACAGCCGTCACAGCGCTTTACGTCCTGCCCTTGCAGGCCGACGAGCGGCTGGACTTTTCCACCACAGCCTCCACGCTGCTGCTGGCGACATGCCTGGCCGTCATCATCGTCGCTGTGGATGCCTTTAATCCGCGCAAGCGACTTTCGTCGATCTCCGGCGTGTTCCTTGGGCTGGGAGCCGGCCTGCTGGCGGCGTATGCGTTCTCGTTCGTCGTCGATCTCTTTGCCCTCATCCTCTATCCCTCGGCACTGGAGACCACCGGCTCGCTCCACAACGTTCTCCAAGGCGCCAAGGTGCTCATCGGCCTGATCACCTGCTACATCGGCATGAGCCTGGTCATGCAGACCAAGGACGATTTCCGCTTCGTCATCCCTTACGTCGAATTCGCCAAACAGATCCGCGGCGCTCGGCCGATCCTGCTCGACACCAGCGTCATCATCGACGGTCGCATTCTCGACATCGTCAAGACCCGCTTCATTCAGGGCAATCTGGTCGTCCCGAAGTTCGTGCTTATCGAGTTGCAGACCGTGGCGGACTCGGCTGACAAAATCAAACGTGCCCGCGGACGTCGAGGGTTGGACATCCTCAACAAACTGCAAAACGATTCGCAGGCGGGCGTCAGCGTCGCTGAGGCGGATGTCGAAGGCGTCGGCGTGGATCAGAAGCTCATGACCATGGCGGGCGAAAACAATTCACGCATCATGACCAACGACTTCAACCTTGCCAAGGTGGCGCAGCTCCGTGGTATCGAAGTGTTGAACCTCAACGATCTGGCGGGTGCGTTGCGGCCCGTGGTCCTGCCCGGCGAGGACATGCACGTCAAAATTATCAAGCCCGGCGAGAACCCCACACAAGGCGTCGGCTATCTCGAAGATGGCACCATGGTGGTTGTCGAGAACGGTCGCGCTGCCATCGGTCATGAAATCGCTGTCACGGTCACCAGCACGCTGCAGACCTCGGCTGGTCGCATGATCTTCGGCAGAGCCAACGGCAATGGCGGACAGGGTCATGGTGGTCAGGGCAACGGTGGTCAGGGCCACCCCACGTCCGACGATAATCGTGAGACGACGAACGCTGCCCCTCCGTCGATTGAGGACCGTGCCCAATCGCAACCCTCCTTGCCCGGTGCCGCTGCCCCGTCCCAGCCAGCGACGCCTGATTCATCCCAGTCGCCGAGTGGTGGCGACTCGGCAGGCCGCGCATCGCAGCGGAGCAACATCGGACGGAACCCGCGTCGATTGCGGTGAAAACGGGCCGCGGGGCAGGTGTCAAAAACGCGGGGTTTTTGAGGTGTTTTGTTTTTCGATTGGTGAGGGTTGATGGGGGGTTGACGGGGGTTTAGGGCGGCATGGGCGGGGTATAGGGGGGGATGGACGAGGGGTCGAGCGGGGTCGAGGGGGGGAAAATTCGGCGAAATTAGCAGTGACCGCGCGATGGCCGATACTATTGGCGGAGATAACCCTCGCCCCGAGTCGAGTCCGCCGGTGCCCAAAAAGACGCTGCTGATCATCACCCAGACCTATGTGCCCGATCCCGCAGCCGTCGGGCAGTACATGCACGAAGCCGCTAAGGAGTTGGTACGTCGCGACTTAGACGTGCTAGTGCTCACCGCCAATCGGGGTTACGACGACACAAGCATCCGTTACCCCTATCGCCAGACGATCGATGGTGTGCGCATCATTCGCCTGCCGTTCAGTTCGCTGGGCAAGCGTTCCATGGCAGTGCGTATGCTCGCCGGGATGATTTTTGTCACGCAGTGCGTCGTCGTAAGTCTGCTTCAGCGAAGGATTTCAACGATTTTGGTCAGCACCGCCCCGCCCATGTCCTCCATGGCGGCCCTGGTCATCGCCAAGCTGCGTGGGGCAGATATTAAGTACTGGGTCATGGACCTGAACATGGAGCAGCTCATCAGCATCGGCAAACTCAGGGCCAATTCGCCCCCGGCGCGGCTGTGGCGGTGGCTCAACGACAAACTGCTTCGCCGGGCGTCGGCGATCGTCGCCTTGGATCGTTTCATGGCGTCGCATATTCAGGCGGCACTCTCCCGAGGGTCGGCGACAAGCTCTGATGACGCAACAACATACCCTGCGGCCACCGCCATGGCGCCAGCGACGGGCGGAGCCGGGACCGAGGCCGAGGAGCCGCTGGACCCGCGACTGCACGTGATTCCCCCCTGGCCCTTGGATGAGCATCTCAAACCGGTGCCGCGGGCCGCAAATCCATTCCGCGCCGAACATGGCCTAAATGACAAGCTGGTCTTCCTTTACAGCGGCAATCTAGGCATCGGCCATCCCATCGCGGCGATCCTGGAAGCTGCCCATCGCTTGCGGGATGAACTTCCTGAAGCAATGTTCGTCTTCATCGGCGGCGGCGTTCGCAAGGCCGAAGTCGAAGCCGCCATTTCCCAGCAGCGTGCTGCGGCCCCCAATCGTCGCCCCAATATCATGAGCCTGCCCTACCAGCCCTTGGCCCGCCTAGCCTACTCGCTGTCAGCAGGCGACATCCATATGGTCACCATGGACGCCGCAGGGGTGGGATGTTTCCATCCCTGCAAGGTCTATGGTTCCATGGCCGTGGCGCGACCCGTGCTGTTTGCTGGCCCCAACCCCAGCCATGTGACGGATATGCTGACAATGAGTCCTTTCGGCTGGGCAGTGCCGCAGGGCGATGTCGAAGCCACGGTCGCCATCGTGCGGCAGATCGCGGCCTCACCCGGGGACGAACTGGCGAGAATGGGTGTGAACGGCCAGCAGATCGTCGCCAACGACCTAAGCAAAGTACGCCTCTGCGGAAAGTTGTGCGACCTACTGGTGCAATGACGATCCTGGGTGGTCGTGCGGCGGTCACTCGCCTGCTTCGAGCTCTTCGCTGTCGCTGCCGGAGTATTTCTGCTCCAGCATTTTGCGCAAGTAGCCGTTTTCGCGCCGCGTCGCTTCGAGGTCGAAGACCATGTATTTGATCGACAGCCGCAGGTAGTCGAGGCTTTCCTGCAGGTCGTGTACGGTCTTTTTGAGCTTGACGTGGCGGGCCTGGGTTTCGCACGCCAAGGCTTGGAGCTTTTCACGCTCACCAGCCGGGAGGGTGGAAATCTCGCCCATGAGTTCCGACAGTTTGATCTGAAAGGCTTTCTCGTCCATCCGCGTTAACTCCCCCTTGGCATCATCGCCAAGTATCGAGTCTATCACAACATGCCTGCCAGACCTAGAATTTTGTGCCACAAAGCGATTGTTCTGCCATAAGCCGTTATTTTTTAGGAGTTTGCAGAGCTCGCTACGCCGCGCACCCTTCCACGCGTCGATTGTCGGTGTTGCCGGATGTTGCACGGGGGCAACGCCTGATCGCCGGGGCGTGGTTTCGCGGCATCAGGCGACCTGCCCGTATTCACATCGCGGAAGAATTGGGTAGCATGTGACCGCTGAATCGCGAGTCCGTCCCCCCCAAGTTCCAACCCGCAAGGTTCCAACCCCCCAGGCTCCACCCCCCATGCCAATCAAAGTCGCTTTCATCGGTGCTGGCAGTGTCGGCTTTTGCCGGCGCCTAACCCTCGATCTGCTCAACGTGCCCGAGTTCCGTGATACCCACTTCGCCCTGCACGACATCAGCAAGGAGAACTTGGGCAGAGTTGCGCAACTTC
This sequence comes from Phycisphaeraceae bacterium, assembly GCA_041736565.1. Classification (GTDB taxonomy): domain Bacteria; phylum Planctomycetota; class Phycisphaerae; order Phycisphaerales; family Phycisphaeraceae; genus JBBDMX01. Next base: position 18,996 of record JBGSTK010000272.1, read on the forward strand.
TGCAGAAGGATGTCAAAGCAAACGAATTGCCCGCGAAGATCACCACCCACCTGCAGCGAAAGGCGGCCCTGGAGGGTGCTGACTACGTCATCAACAGCACGCGCATCGGCGGGCTTGACGCGTTTGCGACTGACATCGACATCCCGCTCAAATACGGCATTGACCAGTGTGTGGGCGACACGCTCTGCGCCGGGGGGATCATGTACGGGCAGCGGAACATTCCGCAGATTCTCGCGTTTCAGCGTGACATGAAGAACGTCGCTGCCGACGATTGCCTCTTCCTCAATTACGCCAACCCGATGGCGATGAACACCTGGGCAGCGCTGGATGCCTTTGACCGAGGCGAGGGCGTCAACACCGTGGGCCTCTGTCACGGCGTCGAGGGTGGCTGGCACCAGATCGCCCGAGCGCTGGCGGATCTGCACGGCGACAAGATGCCAGCCGACACGCTCGATGAATACGGACGTCCGCTCCGCGGCTTCAAGCAGATTTGCGAGATCGTCTGCGTCGGCATCAACCACCAGACCTGGTACACCAAGATCAAATACAAAGGCAGGGCCATCGAAGCTGATGAGTTGCTCAAAGCCTTTGAAAATCACGCTGGCTATTCCAAAACTGAGAAGGTGCGCATCGACGTGCTGCGCCGCTTCGGTCTCTACTCCACAGAGAGCAACGGCCACCTGTCGGAGTACCTGCCTTGGTATCGCAAGCGCCCCGATGAGATCAACCAATGGATCGATATGTCGAGTTGGATCAACGGTGAAACGGGCGGCTACCTGCGCGTGTGCACCGAGGGCCGCAACTGGTTCAAGACCGACTTCCCCAAATGGCTGGAGCAGGCGGGCAAGCCGATCAAGCCTCAGGAGCGCAGCGGGGAGCACGGGTCGTACATCATCGAGGCACTGGAGACAGGCCGCCCCTATCGCGGGCACTTCAACGTCCGAAACGGCGGGATCATCCCGTCACTGCCGATGGACTGCATCGTCGAAGCGCCTGGGTATGTCGATCGGTTCGGCATCAACATGACCGAGGGCCATGAACTCCCGCTGGCTTGTGCTGCGACATGCAACGTCAGTGTTAGCGTTCAGCGGATGGGCAAGGAAGCGGCTGTGAACGCGGATGTGAATCTGCTCAAACAGGCGGTGCTGCACGATCCGCTGACCGGAGCCATTGCCAACCCGCCGGAAGTCTGGCAGTTGGTCGATGAGATGCTCGTGGCGCAGCGTCAGTGGCTGCCGCAGTATGAAGCCAGCGGTGCAGTGCGTGCAGCTCAGAAGCGGCTTGAGACTGGCAAGCGAATCAAGACCAAAGCGTGGAAGGGCGCCGCCCGCATCAAGACCAAGAGCGTGGCGCAACTACGTCAGGCCAAGGAAGCCAGCGTCCTAGCTGCCGACAAAGCCGCAGCCCAACGCGCCAAGGACGCTGTGGCCACCAAGAAGCCACCCCGTCGCAAAAGCGCTTAGTCGATGCTCCGTTAGAATGACCCCATGGCCTTTGGCGCCCCGTCGGATCCAGATCAGGTGCAGATGTCCTTCGGCGATCATCTCGATGATCTGCGCCGACGATTGATCTATTGCCTCTACGGTGTCGCGGCAGCGTCGGCGCTGACCTTCTACTACGGTATGAGCATCACCGCCTGGCTCTATACGCCCCTAGCGCAGGCCCAGCGCAACGCCGGCGTTCCCGTCCAGACCTACACCTTCACCGCCATGTCAGGTTTCACAACCTACATGAAGGTCGCCATCATCGCGGCCATCGTGCTCTCAGGGCCCTGGCTGCTTTATCAGATTTGGCAGTTCGTGGCCCTGGGCCTCTACCAGTCTGAACGGCGAGTCATCTACGTCCTGGCACCGTTTAGCACCCTCATGACCGGGCTGGGCGTGGCGTTTTCCTACTACATCCTCCTGCCCTTGATGCTCACGTTTCTGATGGGCTTTGCGACGTACTATCCCGAAGTGCCCGCATCAGAGGCCACCATCGTGGATCGCTTCGCCAACTGGACGAGCCAGTTCAGCGCCTGGGGTGCCGGGGTCACACCCAGGCCTCAGCCCGTGGAACGACGCGTGGAGACCGATGGCGGAAAGCCCGGAGAGCCGGTAGGCGCGGAGGCTGCCGTTCCGTTAGCGCCCGAACAGTTAAGCCGCGTCCCCGTTTACACCTCCGACCCCGAGGCACCCGAAGATGGCGCCTGGTGGGTGAATAGCGCGCAACACGAGTTGCGTGTGTCGCTGGAGGGTCGGGTATACCGAGTGGCATTGTCGATCCCGTCGCAGAATCAACCGCTCATCGATTTGTCGGAGTTCATCGACTTTGCGTTGTACATGATCGTGGCGGTGGTCATCGCGTTTCAGTTGCCGGTGGTGATGCTCATCGCGGGCTGGTCGGGCTTGGTGGATCCGAATTGGATTTCACAGTGGCGTAAGTACATGGTCTTCGTCTGCTTCGCGGCTGGGGCGATCATCTCGCCGACGGGCGATCCATTCAACATGACGCTCATGGCGCTGCCGCTGTACGTGCTTTTTGAGTTGGGCTTGTTACTAATGCGTGTGGTCTACCGTCGGCCTGCTGAGGATGCGGAGGAAGAAACACGCGAGGCACCATGAACGCCGCGCTGAGCCGATCGATAGTTACTTGGGGCGGCCGACCCGTATCAGTCTCACACGATAAACTTTCATACATTGCGTTTGACACCACTACAGAGGATCCAACATGTTTCCATCGTTGCCCCAACGCCTGCTCATCGCGGGCAGCGCCCTGGTCGGGAGTCTGGCCATTGGCTGGGCTGCCGGGCCGTTGGGTGGCGCGGTCGGGTTCCCGGGTATCAGCCTGCTGTCAGCGGAAGTCTCGCCCGTGTGGGCCACGGCCATTGCGCTGGTTGCCATGCTGCCTGCTGTGGTCCTGAGCCTCGTGTTGGCTTGGCGTGGCAACCCGCTGGCGGGCATATTCGTGGCGGCAGTGAGCCTCACCGCCCTGGCGTGTTTGGGCGGCTCGACCGACGGCTGGCTCTGGCGGGCGGCGCTGCCCGGCGCCTACGGCTCGCTCATTGTTGAAGCTGCCATCTGGGCCGGTCTGTGGGCCGCGGTCATCGCGCTTATCGCCGTCGTCAGGAAGCGTTCTGGTGCTGATGACGCCCTGCCGCACCACGGCCGCCTTCACTTCGGGTTACCCGATGGCGCTTCCCTGTTGGCGGGTCTACTCTGCGCTGCGATTGCCGGCACCATCGCCTGGTTCCTGGTCGCCAACACCCACACTGGTCAAGTCGTCGGCGGATTAATCGTGGCCTTTGCCGTGGCGGCCTGCGTCAGCCAACTGCTCGTGCCCAAAGCCGCCAACCCCCTGCCCATGCTTGCGTCGCCGCTGCTGGTGGCGGTGGTGGGTTATGCGTGGATGCTTCTAAGCTACGACACCGACACCGCCCTGCTTCGCGATTGGCATCGGCTTCGCCTGCCCGGGTTGGCTTTGGCTCTGCCGATCCACTATGCCTCAGCGGCGATGGTGGGCCTGAGCTTCGGCATCGGCTGGGCGCATGGCATCCTGCAGGGACAGCCCACCGCCAACGCCACCTATCCCGCATCGTCCTAATTGCGATCGACCAGCGCTTCGCCGAACCGTGTGATCACGCCGGATGAAATCTCGCAAGTGATGCAGGGCCCCTGCGCGCCGATGAAAATAAAATCCTCGCCAGCAAAAACAAACCCCCCCGGAGCTTGTGGCAACCGGGGGGGCAGGAGGAGGAGAAGCAAGTTAAGTGGGCCAGCCTTGACCCGCAGCGATGTTGGGAGGTTTCCCTCTGACAATCATCGGTCACAATCCATTTTGTTGTCCATAACTTCATCCAGGTCGTGGCATCAGTGGCCCGTGGCCTGCGTCGTCCGTGTCTTGCTTCCCTATTCTAATCCACCTTGGCCCGCGACGTCCTGTCACGGTGAACGGTGGAGCAACCAACAAAGATTTCCACATTCTTAGCATCTGCCCGCCCCGGGGCCCGACGCTCACGCGTCGTCACCTTCCTCAACTGCAGCCCATGCTGTTGCCGCAATTGAGGCACTTGTAGCACGTCCCGCTGCGAACCGTGATCGTGCCGCATACGTCGCAGGCCGGGGCATCGCTCTGCATTTCGCGCATCGCCATCGACACATGGTCGGTGACGTTCTCCAGGGCAAGACCGCCTTGAGACGTCTTGCGACCTTGGCGGGTGCCGACTCCGTCCCCCCCGCCGTTGGAGGAGCCTTCATCCTGGCCCTCGTCGGCGATGCGGCCACCGGTGCGGGTGCTGTCCGTCAAACCTCGACGAGGCCCGTCGACATCCGAAGCCTTGGCCTGCGTTTGGCCAACCGGTTCAGTAGAGCGACCGTTGGCGGCATCGACCACCGCCGTAGCCTTTGCGATCGGGGCCTCGGACTTGTGGGGCTCGTCGACCTCCGCCTTGCGCCGTTGCGGAGCGTTGGCGGCACGGTAGCCCGGGACGAACTCCATGCCCATCCAGCGGAAGATGTAATCGACGAGGCTCTTGGCAAACGGGATATCGGGGTTGTGCGTCATGCCCGCGGGCTCGAAGCGCTGGTGCGTGAACTTCGTCACCAGCGACTCGACGGGCACGCCGTACTGCAGCGCGACGCTGATGGCGGTGCCCAGCGAATCCATGACGCCGCCGATGGTCGAACCTTCCTTGGCCATGGTGATGAACAACTCGCCGGGCATGCCATCGTCATAGAGGCCGACGGTGAGGTAGCCCTCGTGGCCGGCGACGTTGAACTTGTGGGTGATACTGCGTCGCGTGTCGGGCAGGCGGCGCCGCATGGGTCGATGCACGATGCGTTCGACGATCTTCTCGACAATCGGCAGCGCCGCTGGGGCACTGGCAGCCTCGCGGGCCACCTCTACCACCTGTTGCGCCACCTCCGCCTGAGCCGCCTGGACGTTCTCCTCATCGTCCGCTTCGCTATCGACATCCGCTGCAGCATTGAGGGGCTGACTGAGTTTGCAGCCGTCGCGATACAGCGCGTTGGCCTTGAGTCCCAGTTCCCAGGAGAGGCGATAGGCTCGACCAATCTCCTGGACCGACGCCTCGTTGGGCAGGTTGATGGTCTTGCTGATCGCGCCCGTGATAAAAGGCTGGGCCGCGGCCATCATCCGAATGTGACCTTCAGCAGCGATGAACCGCACGCCCTTGCGCCCGCACTTGTTGGCACAGTCAAACACTGGCAAGTGCTCGACCTTGAGCTGCGGAGCGCCTTCGACCGTGCCCGTGCCGCACACCTGCTCGTTGAGCTTGGCGATCTGCTTCTTCGAAAGCTTCAGGGCCTTGCAGATATCGTCAGCTTCGCTCTCGGCGATCTCCATGCGTTTGATGGCATCGGTGCCGAGCGTCCAGATGTTCAACGCGAACTTCAACTCAATCGCCCCGCCCAGTGCCACTTGCGCCTTGGCCAGATCGGCATCAGTCAGGCTGCGATCCTTGAGGAACTGCGCAAAGGTCTTGGCACCCGTGGGAATCTCACCATCGCGGTCGGGCATGGGCACTTCCAGCGTGTTGGTGCCCAGCACGTAAGTCATGATGTCCTTGATCTGCTTCTGCGTGTAGCCCAGTGCGACCAGCGCAGGAATCATCGATTGATTGGCGATCTTGAAGTATCCGCCGCCTGCGAGCTTCTTGAACTTGAGCAGCGCGAAATCTGGTTCGACGCCGGTGGTGTCGCAATCCATGAGCAAGCCGATGGTGCCGGTGGGTGCGATGACCGTGGTCTGCGCATTGCGGAAGCCGTGCTTGGTTCCCAGCGTCAGAGCATCGTCCCAGCTCTTGCGTGCAGCCTTGAGCATATCGCCGCCGTTGCTGATGCCGCCGAAGGGAGACTTGTGGACATCGAGGTAATGAGCGTCGATGGGCACGGGCTTGATGTCGAGGCCTTCGTAATCGCCCTGCTCATCCTGGATCGCCATGGCGGACTCGCGGCTCACCCCATACGCAGCGCGGCGGTGGTTGCGGATGACGCGCAGCATCGCATCGCGATTCTTGTAATACCCGGCAAACGGCCCGAGTTCCGCAGCCATCTCAGCACTGGTGGCATAGCTGCGACCCGTGAGAATCGCAGTGATCCCGCCGCAGATGGCGCGGGCTTCCTCGCTGTCGTAGGGGATACCCGCCTGCATGAGCATGGCACCGAGATTGGCGTAGCCCAGGCCCAGCGTGCGGAAGTCGTAAGACAGTCGGGCGATTTCCTTGGAGGGGAACGCCGCCATGAGCACGCTGATTTCCAGCACGATCGTCCAGAGGCGGGTGGCGTGCTCGAAGCCCTCGAGATCAAACTCACGCGTCACCGAATCGTAAAACTTCAGCAGGTTGAATGACGCGAGGTTGCAGGCTGTGTTGTCGAGGAACATGTACTCGCTGCACGGATTGCTGGCGTTGATGCGACCCGACTGCGGGCAGGTGTGCCACTGGTTGATGGTCGTGTCGTACTGCACGCCCGGATCGGCGCAACGCCAGGCCGCGTAGCAAATCTCATCCCACAGCTTGGCAGCCTTGACGGTGCGGGCGGTCTTGCCGTCATACCGACGCGTCAGGGCCCAATCGCCATCCGCATCGAGGCGGTCAAAGAATGCACTGGGAATCCGCACGGAGTTGTTGCTGTTCTGACCACTGACGGTCATGTACGCTTCGCCGTTGAAGTCGTAATCCAGCTTCAGGCCCAGGTCCGAAGCGGTCTTCTTCTGCTCAGCGTTGAGTTGCTTCATGCCCTGGACCAGCGCGGCGACTTTCACCTCTTCGCGAACTTTCCAGTTGACGAAGTTTTCGATGTCGGGGTGATCGAGGTCCAGGCAGACCATCTTGGCTGCCCGGCGGGTCGTGCCGCCGGATTTAATCGCTCCGGCGGCACGATCACCGATCTTGAGAAAGCTCATGAGACCCGAACTTTTCCCACCGCCCGAAAGCGGTTCGTTCTCTCCACGGAGCTTGGAGAAATTAGTTCCAGTCCCTGAGCCGTACTTAAACAGGCGCGCCTCACGTACCCAAAGGTCCATGATCCCGCCGGGGTTGACCAAGTCGTCATCGCAGCTCTGGATGAAACAGGCGTGGGGCTGCGGATGGGTGTAAGCGTCATCGGCCATCTTCGTTTCGCCGCTGGCCGGGTCCACGACCCAGTGGCCCTGGGCCGGCCCACTGATGTCGTAGGCGAAATTCAGGCCGGTGTTAAACCACTGCGGGCTGTTGGGCGCGCAGGTCTGGGTGAGCATCATGTGTGCGATTTCGTCGTAGAACGCCTGGGCGTCCTGGGCCGAGTCGAAGTAGCCGTGCGTCTCGCCCCAATTCCGCCAGCACCCCGCCAAGCGGTGAATCACCTGCGCCGCCGACTTCTCAGGCCCGGTCACCGGCTGGCCATGATCATCCAACACGGGCTTGCCCTGGGCATCGACCTGCGGCACCCCGGCCTTGCGGAAATACTTGCTGACCATAATGTCCGTGGCCAACTGCGACCACGAAGAGGGCACCTGGGCCTCCTTCATCTCGAAGACCACCGACCCGTCTGGATTGCTGATGCGACTGGTGCGCGTCGTCCACTCGATACCCGTGTAAACGTCGCTGCCCGCCTTGGTAAATTTACGTTTGATTTTCATGTTGTACTACCCTTGACTGCGTACCATTTTTAAATGCCCGCCAGCGTCCATACCGGCGATATATAATCTGTAATCTCTGATCTCGAATCTCAGATCTCAAATCGGCTCCAAGCGCGGCGCCAAATACGGTGAGATCCCGATCATGCTTCCCGATAGACCCGTTCAATCCACCTTCGGCAACACCAGCCCCGTCTGGTCCTGATACTTGCCCTTCTTGTCCGCATAGCTCACCGCACACACGCGGTCGGCTTTCAAGAACACCATCTGGGCGATGCCCTCGTTGGCGTAAATCTTGGCGGGCAGCGGCGTGGTGTTGCTGATTTCGATGGTCACCTTGCCCCGCCACTCCGGCTCCAGGGGCGTCACGTTGACGATGATGCCGCAGCGGGCGTAGGTGCTCTTGCCCACGCAGATCGCCAGCACATCGCGCGGAATCGTGAACGTCTCGATCGTTTCGCACAGCGCAAAACTGTTGGGCGGAATCACCACGTGGTCCCGGCCGGTGGTGGCGGTGTCCACCGTGACAAACGACTGATCGTCGAACTTCTTGGGGTCGACCACCGATTGGCCGCCTGAAGCGCTGACGTTGGTGAAGATCTTGAAGTGGGTGCCCACGCGGACGTCATAGCCATAGCTCGACACGCCGTAGGAGACCTTGCCCGGTCGTTTTAGGTTTTCCTCGAAGGGCTCGATGCCCACGAGTTCGCGGATTTGTGTGTCGCAGAGAACGCTCATGATCGCACTCCAACGTGCCGTTGCTTGGTTTACGCTAGGCGCTGCCTGTTGCCGGAACCCGGCGGTGCGCACCTGATCGCCAATCGCGTGCCTGGGGGTCTGCTCGACCCTCGGCCGCGATCCATCCAAATTCGCATCCTTGCGTGACCCCGTGGGGTCGGTTCCAAATCACTGCCCGCCGTCCACCCTCAAACCACGTTCCTGGCCGGTCCATCCCTGATCCGGCGGCGGTTTGGGCCTTAGATACCCGTCGAAACCGCCCATCGCCTCGCCTCGACCATCGATTGCGGCATCATACCACTATATCTTGGGGCTGCAAGAGGAATGTAAGCTAAATGTTGCGTCATGCGCGGCGGCGTTTCCCTAAATCAACATCTGACGATGAGTTAGGCTGAAAGAAAAATTTTCAGTGTGAGTTTGGCGTTATCGGCCCATGTTGCCAAGGTGGACAGGTTATCCACCGTCGGCGACGATCCTCGGGGCTCGGAGGGCCTATTACGGGGGTTGTTACGAATCGCTCGGATGTCGACAGCGAGGTCGCGCATCGCCTGTTGGAGCGTGTCGCCGCGAATACGCCCATCGATTCAAAAGGCCTGATTTGCCATCCGGGCTCGACGATGGCATAATGGTGAATCTGTCACTCAACTAAAGCAACGTTCGGAACAAGACTGCCATGGCTCACTCGCTCAGCGCTAAGAAACGTGTTCGCCAGAATCAAACGCACCGCCTGCGTAATCGTCGGGCGCAGTTGAAGCTTCGCGGCTCCATGAAGGCGTTTCTCACGGATGTGGTTCACGGCCAGGCCGAAGAGGCCACCAAGAAACTGCCCGGTCTTTACCGCATCGTCGATCAGACGGTGGCCAAGGGCGTGATTCACCGCAATGCCGGTGCTCGTTACAAGTCGCGCCTTAACCGCCGACTCACCATCGCCCGCACCAAGTCGGCGTGAAGTTGCGGCAAGTCGGCATGAGACTGCGGAACAATCGAAGAAGAAAGAGTCAGCCCTGTCGTCACCGGCGGGGTTGTTTCTTTTCGTGGGATTTCGGGGCTTCCCTTGACGCGGACGGGTGCCAGACGGTTTGGCGTTGCGGGCCTTGCCGTATATCATCGCATGTCCACCGCCTTGAATGAGAAAAACCAATGAAGATCCATGAATATCAGGCCCGCGAGTTGTTGACGAAGTTTGGCATTCCCGTGCCGGCAGGCATCGTTGTTGAAAATCCCACCGAAGCGGCCCGCGCTTTTGAAGCCTTGCAGAAGCGGCATCATGCGAAGCTCGCGGTGGTGAAGGCCCAGGTTCACGCCGGTGGCCGCGGCAAAGGTGGCGGAGTCCAGCTCGTCAAGTCCTCCGACGAGGCCCGACAGGCGGCCTACTCCATCTTGAGTAAGCCGCTGGTGACCCCGCAGACCGGGCCGCAGGGCGTTAAGGTGATGCGGCTGTTGGTCGCAGCGGGCGTGGACATCGAGAAGGAATATTACCTGGGCATGGCTATTGATCGAAGCCGCGGCTTGCCGGTGATCATCGCTTCGGCGCAGGGTGGCGTTGATATTGAGCAGGTCGCCCGGGACACGCCCGACGCCATCGTACGTGAAGCCATCAGTCCCGCCACGGGGTTGCTGCCCTACCAGGCCCGCAAAGTCGCCTATCGGCTGGGGCTCAAGGGCGAGACGGTGCGACTGGCGGCCAAGATCATGCACCAACTTGCCGAGTTGTTCATCAAAACCGATGCGAGTCTGGCCGAGATCAACCCGCTGGTGGTCACCGCGCCGACCACCGAGTATCCCGACGGCCAGGTTCTGGCTGTCGATGCCAAGATCGTCTTTGACGACAACGCCAGCTTCCGCCACGACGACCTCAAACTGATGTCGGACCCCGCTGAAGAAAACGTAGCCGAGTTGGACGCCAAGCGGTTCGGCCTGTCGTATATCAAACTCGATGGGCAGATTGGATGTCTGGTCAACGGCGCGGGCCTGGCCATGGCGACGATGGATTTGATCAAGCTCCACGGAGCCGAACCCGCCAACTTTTTGGATGTGGGCGGGTCGGCCAGCGAGGAATCGGTCACCGAGGCGTTCCGCATCATTCTCGACGATCCGAATGTCAAGGGCGTATTGGTCAACATCTTCGGCGGCATTATGAAGTGCGATGTGATTGCCACCGCGATTGTCAACGCCGCAGGCAACATCGGGTTCAAAGTGCCGCTGGTGGTACGTCTGGAAGGCACCAACGTTGAACCGGCGCGAAAGATTCTCGACGCTGCCCGCGGTGATATCCCCACGCTGCAGACCGCCAGCGACTTGACCGATGCCGCCCGCCGCATCACCCTGGCTGTCGGTGCCCAAGCCGCCGCCGTGGCATGAACGACAACCAGCCCCAGCTCTTTTTGTAGGGCGATATCACCATGATCAAACCGGAACCGTTTCTGGCGGAACTCAACCGCATGCGACAGGACATTGGCAAGGATGAGTCCGACCCCGAATGGTTGGCGGTTCACCATGCGTTCTGCTTCCTGAGCTACAAAATGAGCGATTTCACCGCGTATTTGGCGCAAGCCGAGGCGAGGGGCGAGTTCGATGCCTACAAGGCCCAGCGCGATGAAGATTGAAAAAAGTGCTTGCCAAAATGTGCGTGAACGTATAGTCTGAGAAGGACCTGGAGGTTCACACAAAGGAGAAAGACCATGTCCGACGCTACCGATGCCGAGTTGCCCTGCAGTGACGAGAACACCGCTGCAGCAACCAAGGAAAAGCCACGGCAGAGCCCCACGAAACCCCTTCCGCGTTGGAAGGTACTGCTGCACAACGATGACGTCAATGAAATCCAGTTTGTCGTCGAGACGGTTCGCATGTTGACCACACTTGGCCGTCAAGAAGCGCAGATGCGGGTCGCCGAGGCACACAAGCGCGGGTTGGCGCTGCTACTGACAACGCACCGGGAGCGGGCGGAACTCTATCAACAGCAGTTTTCAAGCCGCAACCTCACCGTCACGATCGAGCCTGCTGAATAGGCCGCCGTTTCCACGGCCTGGAGCAGCGATCAACGCAACGGATCAACCCAGCGGCCTGTGAATAAACCGGAACGCTTGGGGCTGATTTACCATCGAGCCATAAAACGGTTAAACTGGTCAATTCGACCGGGGCGAAACGACGGCCCCTACCATCGTCAGTCACGAGCAGGCTTGCTCGGTGTGAGGGTCAATCATGGCGGAAGCAGCAACAACTCAAGTACCTGACAGCCAACATGGAAATGGGCAATTGCCCGAGCGCCCTCGACGCATTCTCGTCGCAGAGGACGAGCACCTGTTGGCGACCAACATCGCTCACAACCTCGTCACGTTGGGCTTTGAAGTCATCGGCCCAGCCGCCAACGGTACGCAGGCCATCGAACTGGCCAAAGAGCACAAGCCCGACCTCGCGCTGCTGGACATCCGCATGCCCGGCACGGATGGCTTGGAGGCGGCGCAGGTCATCTTCTGCCAGATGGGCATTCCAGTCATGATGCTCTCAGCCTTCTCAGACGCTGACTATCTCAACGCCGGGACGCGCATCGGCGTCTTTGGGTACATGCTCAAACCCGTGACCCTCGATGAACTGCGTGTGAGCATCGCCGTCGCATGGGCACGGTACATCCAGCACACCAAACTGCGCGATGAAGTGCAGGACCTCAAGGTCACTCTGGAAAACCGTAAGATCATCGAGCGTGCCAAGGGCCTGATCATGCAGAAACTGGGTTTGACAGAAGACGAAGCGATGAAGCGTCTTCAGAAGCAGGCCCGCGACAGCCGCCGCAAACTGGCGGACTTGGCGCAATCGATTCTCGATGCGACGGACCTGCTGGGGAAATGAGATTCCAGATCGGAGAGCGGGGCGAGGTAGCCCAGGCCGTCGATGTCGCCACGCCGGGTGATGCTGCGATTTGTCGCCGCGCTGCTGCGACCTGCTAACATACCCGCCCGCCGGATTTCCGGGCCTTTGCCCCGGCCTCAACGCTTGCAGCCACGCTCGCCCCTACGCAAGCCCAACCCGCGCCTAACCCACGCTCCAACGCACAGGTCACCATGGAAGCAGGCATCGTCGGTCTCCCCAACGTCGGCAAGTCCACCCTTTTTAACGCCCTGACCGCAGCCGGGGCGCTGGCGGCTAACTACCCCTTTGCCACCATCGAGCCCAACGTCGGCGTCGTCCCCGTGCCCGACACGCGGCTGGCGACCATCAACAAGTTCATGGTGACGGAAAAAGTTATTCCCGCAGCCTTGCGGCTCGTCGACATCGCCGGTCTGGTTCGCGGCGCCTCGACGGGTGAAGGACTGGGCAACAAGTTCCTCTCCCACATCCGCAATGTCGACGCCATCCTCCATGTCGTGCGCTGCTTTATCGATCCGGACGTGACGCATGTGGAAGGCAGCGTCGATCCCATCCGCGACATCGAAACCATCGATACCGAGCTGATGCTGGCAGATCTGCAAAGCGTTGAAGGCATGGTTGAGAAAGCCGCCCGCACCGCCAAGAGCGGCGACAAAGACGCCAAAGCCCGCGTCGAGGTGCTGGAAAAATGCAAGGCACTGCTGGCCGAGGGCAAGCCCGTGCGTGGGCTGTCATTCGACACGCCCGATCTCAAAAAAGCATTTGACGGATTGATGCTGCTCACCGCCAAGCCCGTGCTATATGTCGCCAACGTGGACGAGGCTGATGTGCAGGGCCAAGGGCCCAACGTGACCAAGGTGCGGGAGCGAGCTCACATCGAAGGCGGCATGGTCGTGCCGGTCTGTGCGAAGCTGGAGAGCGAGTTGGCGGAACTGGAAGACGCGGATCGACTCGAGTTGCTGGGAAGCGTGGGGCTCGATGAGCCAGCCCTGGCGACGTTGGCACGGGCTGCCTATCGACTGCTGGGTCTGCAGAGCTACTTCACTGCGGGGCCCAAAGAAATTCGCGCCTGGACCATCCCCATCGGTTCCACCGCGCCCCAGGCTGCGGGAGTCATCCACACCGACTTTGAGCGCGGCTTCATCCGTGCCGAGGTCTACGGCGTGTCAGACCTCGAGCAGCACAAGACCGAAGCCGCCATCAAGGCCGCCGGCCGAATGCGCGTCGAAGGCAAGAGCTACGTCATGCAGGACGGCGATGTCTGCCACTTCCTGTTTAACGTCTGATTATTTACCGACAAGCGCAGAATCGCTCACACTGATCGGCCGCGTGGCTCCCGCTTGTTCCCGGGGATATCCGCTGTGGAGTGCGGCTCATGGGGCGACGAGCGGGCGTGTGAACTGGGCAACTTATCAGCGCGACGGGCGAGCTTCTCCTTGCAGCGATGCGCAACCTTGTCGATCGCCACATAAAGGTCCGCATCAGTCTCTTCGATGATGAGGTCCTCCGTCGGCAGCAAGTGAACATGGAGCTTGCACGTCTTATCCGCTCCGCCACGTGGCCCGTTGGTGTCTTCGATGCGCACCGTGGCGCGTTGGAGTTGGGAACCGAATCGTTCAAAAAACGGCGCGTATTTTTCCTCGATGTGTGTGCGAATCGCATCCGTCACGGCGATGTTGAGTCCGCGAATGTCCAGTTGCATGTTGACTCCTTGAGGGCTTCCCCGGAGCGTTGGGGTTGATCCTGCAATCCACCTGATTCTAGGCAATGGGCCCGCGATAATCAGGCATTTACTCGCCATAGGGACCCATCGGATCGTAAACCAGGCGGGCCTTGGCGGGCGACTTGCCGTGCTCTTCGAAGATCAACAGTTCATTGGCTCGATCGGTCCGCAGCCAGGCCTCGGGCAGGTAGTAACGCGACTGAGGCGGAACGTTCTTACCCGTCGCAGTGGCGACCCAATAGCGGCCCACGTTATGCCCGTTGAGATAGAGCTGACCTTTACTCAAACCCGTCGGCTCAAGCCACAAGGGCACATCGGCGCTGGGGGTGGTAAACGAGCATCGCCACCAGCAGGGCTGCGTTGGCGTGCGCTTGGGTGCCGTCGCGAAGTCCGCATCCTTGGGAAGCGGCAGCGGGGCAAAGGCCCAATCACCCGTCGAAACGTTGCGATCGCTTCGATAGAGTTTGATGCCTGCGAGAACCGCTGCCTTGTCCTTGGCAGCGTCGTAGTTGCGGAAGAGGGCGAACGTCAACTCGTTATTCCCCGGCTTGAGTTGCTGCCCCACCTCCAGAACCCACCGGCCATAATGAGCCCGCTGCCCGTAGTCGTACATGTCCAGAGGCTGACCGTTGACGAGAATCATCGCCCGCGCCCGCACATTCTGAACATCCAGAATCACCGGCTGCTTGCCCGTGATCTTCACCGTCCATGTCAGGTGATCGCCCACAGGCTGCTCGCCAGCGCGTAGGACATTCCAGAACCCCCGCAGCACGAACGGGTCAGGAGCTTTGGCGCGCGTGATGCGCGGCGATCCGAGCTTCATCGGCTTGACTGCATGAAGATGCCCAGCCAAGCCCTTCACCTCACCGAGATGCCAGCCGTAGTTGAAGCGCCCCATGTTGTCAGACAGCGCGACCACCTGGCCCGTCGCGGGCAGCTTCACCGGGTCATACTCCGCGCCGACACCAAAGCCCAACAGGCCCAGCAAGTTTCCCTGCTGGTAAACGTGCAGGCGATCGCCCAACTGTGGTGCCAGCACCTTGTCAGCGGCTTTGCTGGCAAGGTCGAAGCGGTAGAGGCCGTAACCATAATCGCAGCCCAATTGATCGTGGCTCATTGGCCCCGCGATCGGGCGAAACGCATCAGATTCACCCGACAAAAGATCCGTCAACGGTGACCATTGCCACTTGGTCAAGCGCGGCGGCGTCGCCTTTCGCGCCGGCTGGGCTGCGGTCGTGCTCACCTTGCCATCCACGCCAATCCGCATCGTCTTGGGCCAACCCGCCAACGGCTCAGGCTTGACGGGATCATCCACATTGGCGACACCGATCACCAGGCCATCACCACCCGGCAAAATATATGCGGCATCAACCTGCTGGCGGTTGAGGACCACCACCGTCAGCTCTTCATGCTGTTCAACCAACGGCGTCTGACCCTCGGGAACCTTCACGTCGAATCGCGCACCGTTGATGGCGACGATGCCATCCGCACCTGCGGGGCCAAAGAGCACCAGCATCCGTTTGCCCAGGAAAGCCCACGGCCGCAGGTTGGTGTACGTCAACTCCGCCACGCCCGCCAGATTCGCGTCCAGCAACAGCCACGCCACGTTATCCTCGCCCAGCGGCACGGGCAGCGACAAACCATTGGGCAGCATCAATCGCGTGTCGGTAAGCGTCTCGCCGCGCGCCTTGAAGACAAAAACGATCTTGCCCTGCGGCCCCGTCTGCTCCACCACTGCTGGACAATGATCATTCTCCGACAACGCCACGGACGTGGGATGCACATCCGGGTCCAGCGCCGCGAAGATGTGGCCGAACTGACTGGCGAAAACGCTGATGCGTTTAGTCGCCAGATACTTCGCCCCCCTGCCACCGGCTTCCTTGAGCGGCGCATCGTAGTCGTAGCTGGTGGTCATGAAACAATCGGGACTGGCGACGGTGCGTCCGCCCCAGAAGGCGAAGTTAGTCCCGCCGTGGAACATGTAGAGATTCGGCTGCGCCCCTGCCGCCAGGATCGCCGCCATGCGATAGAGCAACGTATCAGCATCGGTCTTGCTTCCGTGTGGCGCGTTCCACTGGTCAAACCAGCCGGGCCAATACTCCGTCATGATGCGGGGTGCTTGGGGCTGCACGACGTGGAGTTGCCGCAGATCCGTGGCCAGATTGGCTGAGCCGTTCCAGGTGTCGATGACGCCGTCGAGCCTTGCCCAGAGATTGTTGCACATGTTGATGGGCACGGTGACGCCGTTCTCACGCAGATAGCGGACGTTCTCGCGCAGGTAAATGTCCGACTGTTTGGGGTTGTGGCAGAACCACTCATTCTCAGCCTGGACCATGATGATCGGCCCGTTGCCGCCGCCGATGACCGCATTCTTGGCCGACCGTGCCGCCGTGGCGGTGGAACTCACCTGCAAATCTTTGACCTGCCCCATGACCGCACCGAGATAGCGCGACAACGCCTCCAGAAACGGCCCGCTGGCTTCGCGCAGCTTCATCGGTTCTTTGCTTTCGACACGATTCAGCCACGCCGGCAACCCGCCGAAGTCCCACTCCGAGCACACATACGGCCCGGGCCGAAACATGCAGAACATGCCTTCCTCAGCGATCAACTCCACGAAGTGGCGGAGATCCTTCTCGCCCTTGAAATCGAAAACGCCCGGCCGCGGCTCGTGCAGATTCCAGAAAACGTAAGTCTCAATGCAATTAAGCCCCGCCTGCTTGGCGGCACGAATTCGATCACGCCATTGATCCCGAGGCGTTCGCGGGTAGTGAATCGAACCGCTGACGAGCCAGATGCGGCGACCATCAACCTGGAAACTCTGTCCGTCATAACTCACATTGGGCATAGCCATGTCCTTAGGCGCAATGAAATCGGAGCCAGTGATCTTTGGACCCTAACAATAAGAGTTTGCAGCCATCGCTGCAAAGAATGCCCCCGCCCGCCGCAACGGGGTCGACCGAGGGCCGGAGGCCCGACACATGAATAGCTCGGTCCGTAAGGGCCGAGACCGCGTGACCGCAACTCAACGCCCCGATGCCTGGGTCATTCATTTTTACCGCGAAGGGACGAAGAGCGCGAAGAACGCGAAGCCAATCGTGTCCCTCGTGCCCTTTGTGCCCCTCGTGGTTCCTCCTCCGCTCCCCGCCTTCCTTCGCATCCTCGCGGCTTCGTGTTCATAATCACCCGCAGTCGCCCCGCGTACCCCATTTCGCCTCACTTCCGTCCCAATAACACATAACGTCGCCCAGAAAGTCGGGGCTTACGCCCAGAAAACTCGGGCTTACGCCCGGAAAGCCCGGGACCGCGCACGCAAGCGTCGTAACCTTTTATGTGAGTGCCCCCCGCCCCCGGCCCCCAGCCCCGGCCCATTAACCCACGCGAACCCAAACCCCCCAACGACCCCCCCCCCCCAGGAATCGCGCTAAACCCCGCCGATGCAATGGACCGAGCGGGCGGGTAAGCTTCTTGTGGTTCGAGAGTCGGCACGGTGCCGTCTCGGCCACTGATCGGCATTACGTTGGCTGCCTATGCCCCACTGGCACGCGAAAGTCCGCCGACGTCTGAAACACGTTGACGCTGTGGTCGTCACCCCTGCACCCGACGGCGGCGCGCATACCTTTACGCTGAAGAAACACAACGGCGTGTTGATCCCGATCAGTCGTAATTCACATACCTCCGTAGCTGCGGCGAAGCGGGATGCGGAGGCCGTGTTTCAGATCCGTCCCGTTGACTGGAGCGAAGAACCCGACCCGCCTGTCTTTGGTGTGCAATTCGAGGCCGCGGCGAAGAAGGCGCTCCAGGCATATCGCGCGGCGGGGCCGGTACGACCGGACCCGGCGCTAATGCAGGCCTTGGCGCGGAAAATGACGCCCGCAGAAGGTCGCCGCATCAAACGGCTGCTTCCGGGGACGTGGACCTGGCGCGATCACACGCTTCGGCTCTTGAGTGACGGGACGTGGCGGTTGACCTTCGGCACACAGCTAGCAATCAGCTTGTTCCGATCGGTCGACACGATGGATGGCGGCTGGAGCTACGGGGGCGGTCTCGTTTGCTTTCTGCAACGAGACCGCATGAGAGGATTCCAGAGCAAGGTCGTGGAGGTCTCCGAACATCACCTCGTCCTTGCCGACTTTCCCGGCACATTGTCCTTCGCGCGGCAAGCGGACGCCAGCTGACTTTGTGGTGCCATCCGTTGATGGAGCCGGCGCAGAGCGGAAGTGAAAAGATAGATCACCCCCACCAGGAGAGGTGGTCGTTTGCAGGAATCCTTGCCCCGGGAAAATGGGCGGACCCCGTAAAGACAGGCCAGTCACCCCGCTACACTGGACGCTGTGAGCCGACCCAGCGCCCGACATATCGCTGCACTGCATGCGAAGCTATTGACCTGGTACGACGGGGCGCATCGCAAGCTGCCCTGGCGCGATTCGCCGGGCCGCGTGGGTCATCCCGACCCTTACCACGTGCTCGTCAGCGAGGCCATGCTCCAACAGACGCAGGTCGCCACGGTCATCGCTTACTTCGAGCGATTCATAGCCGCGTTCCCGGACGTCGCCACGCTGTCCGCGGCTGGTGAGGCGGAGGTGCTGCGTCAGTGGCAGGGCCTGGGCTATTACCGTCGGGCGAGAAATCTTCACGCAGCCGCCAAAGCCATCGTGGCCGAGCATGGGCGAGAGGTGCCGCGTGATCTTGCCGATTTGCGGGCCTTACCGGGGGTGGGTGCGTACACTGCCGGTGCCATCGCCTCTATCGCCTACGGCTTACCCGCAGCAGCCGTCGATGGAAACGTGGCACGCGTGTTGGCACGCTTGTTTGCCATCGACGAGGTGGTGGATCAACCCGCGGGCCGTCGATGCGTGACGCAACTCGCCGAGGCTCTCGTGCCCGACTCCGCACCCGGCGACTTCAATCAGGCGATGATGGAACTCGGCGCCACCATCTGCACGCCCCGCCAACCCAAATGCGATGCCTGCCCCGTCGCGTCGCTCTGCGAGGCTTACAAAACCAACAGCGTGGCGAAGTATCCGCAGTTGACCGCCCGGCGAAAACCGCAAGCCGTTGTGCATCGCATCTTCGCGGTGATCAAGAATGATCGCGTACTGCTTCAGCAACGACCGGCCACGGGCCTGTGGGCCAACATGTGGCAGTTGCCGACGCAGGAAACTGATGATGCCGCGCCTGTAGCGCAATGGATCGCGGCGCAGTTCGGACTGAGCATCACACTGCCGCAAAAGCTCGGGTCGTTCACCCATCAGACGACGCATCGCACGATCACTTTTAACATCGCGCGATGCGATTGGCAGGCAGGCAATCTTCGACGCGGGTCGGGAATATGGCGGCACATCACCAAGGTCGATGACTTGGCCATGAGTAACGCACAACGCCGCGCTTTGGCGTTGCTGGCCGCGTCACCGTGACCACATCAACAACCGCTTCATGGTCAGGCGCAACGTCAGCCTCAAACTCGCACGCCCAACAGCACGCGGCCCGCAGCCTTCACATCCGCATCGCTGCCCACGAACACATGCGTGACGCATGATCCGTTGCGTACAGCAGGCTCCTGCCCCGCGACCAAGGCTGGGTCATGATGCTCCATCTCGCCAAAGCCACCAAACCTACCGTCGTCGTTGTAGGCCTGCACCGCATCGCCACCGAAGAAGGCGTTACTCGAGCGTGGCAGATCGATGTAGGGCTCACCAGGCTGCGGCCCGAACATACGCACGATCAACGAACTGAGCTTGCCGCCGGGCAGCTTGCGATAGTAGCCCATTCGCCCGGTAGTCTGATGCGGCGGAACACCCATCTTGACGCGACGTTTGCCATCGATCAGGAAGCGCACCGATGTCTTGTCAATCTTGACATGCTTGGGACCGAAGCTGTCGTAAAAGCTGTTGACCTTCTTAACCTCACCAACCGTCGGACAGATCAGCCACCCGGTAGGCGGAAGTTGCAGCAGGTCCCACGCGCCCGCCATCGTTCCCGTCTGGCTCTCCAGCAGCGTCAGCTCGTTGCGGATGGCCACACCCGCCCAACGCAGCCGCTTGGGAATACCGTCAGGCCGACCGACGCTGTCGAACTGCCGGGCAGCACGAAACGTGATGTCTTTCTTGAGGCGGTGGTCGGTGAGCGTCATCTCCGTCTGCAGGCGGAGATGGTTTTGCGATTGTTCAATGATCCGCCAGTCGCCCGGGTCCATCGCAGTCGGAGTCTTGCCGAAAGTGATCGGATCGCGACGGGCATTTTTGAGATCAAAGAAAATGAAGCCGACCTCCGGCGCGATCCAGAGCCGATCACCACCGATGGGCCCCTCGGCAAAAGCAGCATCGCTGGACTCAGGCGTCAGAAGCGAAGGATGGCTCCAGAAGAGGTTGGTATCCAACCCGCGGACCTTGGGAAAATCGCACGCCAGCAGCCGCGCGCCGTGCACCGTCACCAGCAGGCGGGCATCACCAACCTCAAGCGTCTGCGGCTGGGCATCATGTTTGCGAGTTGACTCAGCGATGGCATCAAACCAATTAGGCATAGCGAGCGTCTCCGGTTAGAGCCCGCGATTGTAATCGCCGCCCTGCTCAACCGCACAACTGCTCAACTGCTCAACCGCTCTGGGTCTGCCCATTTTCCGGGGCGGGTCTTTGTGCCTATGGTTTGGGGTGGCCCGTACGGATGCGGGCTGATGGACGGCGACAATCGAGCAGGAGGCTCCACAATGGCACAGTCGAAGAATCAGGGATTGGATGCTCAGGCA
>JBGSTK010000273.1:0-20847 GCA_041736565.1 Phycisphaeraceae bacterium
AATAAGGAAGTCGCTGGCGGCAATAAGGAAGTCGCTAGCGGTAATAAGGAAGTCGCTGGCGGCAGTAAGGAAGTCGCTGGCGGCAATAAGGAAGTCGCTGAGGTCTCGAAGGAACCCCGTGCAGGATGCAAGGGGATGCACCTCGCGGCGAAGCCCCATGACCGATAACCCAAGCGACTCAATCACCCGTTGGCCCGCGCGTCAGCATGGCTGTTGCCAATAGATCGCAGTCCGCCGACTCAACCGTGGCCCCGCAACCCCCTCTGGGCAGACTGGGTTGGGTCTGCATTGACTCCCTCTCCCGCGCCGCGCGGGGGAGGGTTGGGGTGGGGGTGCTTCATCGCCCTCGCAGGCTATGCCCCCACCCAGCCTCCCCCGCTGCTGCGGGAGAGGTGCAGGAACGCCCCGGAAAAGGGCAGACCTGACTGGTTTCAGCTCATCGTTGATTGTCCTGAGCGTAGCCGTGCTAACCCCTATAATGATGTGTTTCACCCGCACCGGAACCTCGACATGCTTTGGCAGCCGCCGTTACCCGATCACTACACCGCCATGGACCCCAAAGCCCTGGCGGAGGCCATCACTGCGCGCAAGACGCAGCTCGGCTCCGACCTGATCATCCTGGGCCACCACTATCAGCAGGATGAGGTCATCCAATTCGCCGATTTCACCGGCGACAGTTTCAAACTCAGCCAATTGGCGGCCCAACAGGTCAAGCAGTCGGGCGCCAAGTACGTGGTGTTTGCCGGCGTCCACTTCATGGCGGAATCGGCTGACATCCTCACGCCGTCCGGTGTGGCTGTCATCCTGCCCGACATGTCCGCGGGGTGTTCGATGGCGGACATGGCTGACCACGATCAGGTGATGGATTCGTGGGAGCAGTTGCGCCAGGTTCTGGCAGCGGCCGGTGAGGGTGAGACGACGCGGGTCATTCCCCTCTGCTACATGAACTCCACCGCAGCGATCAAAGCCTTCTGCGGCGAGCATGGTGGGGCGGTCACCACCAGCTCCAATTGCGCCAAGATTTTCCGCTGGGCTCTGGCAGGGGGCGAGCGACCCAAGCGCGACGATGAGACGATCAAGATTCTCTTCCTGCCCGATCAGCATCTGGGTCGCAACACAGCCGCGAGTCTGGGATTTGATGTGGAAGCAGATATGTGCTTGTGGGACCCGCACAGCCCCGAAGGTGTCGGCGGCGTGACTGACGAACAACTGCTTCGCAGCACCTTCATCCTCTGGAAAGGCCACTGCTCGGTTCACAAGCTTTTTCGACCCGAGCATGTCGATGCTGTGCGTGAACTCTGGCCCGATGTGACAGTGATGGTCCACCCCGAGTGCATTCACGAAGTCGTGCTCAAGGCTGACAAGGTCGGCTCCACCGAGGGCATCATGAGCGCCATTGAGAATGCCGCGCCGGGCTCGCGCTGGGCGGTGGGCACCGAAGTTCACATGGTCAATCGCCTGGCCAATGAAGCCAGGAAGCGTGGCGTGACGGTGCGGATCCTCTCGGATTGTCAGTGCCTCTGCACGACGATGTACCGCATCGACATGCCGCACCTGTTGTGGGTGTTGGACAATCTGGCAGAGGGCAAAGTGGTTAATCAGATCACGGTTCCGCCCGCAGTTGCCCATTGGGCGTTGGTGGCGCTGAACCGGATGCTGGATATCACCGCAGCACCGCAAGCCGAGGTGCCGATGGCCTCGCTCACGGATTGACGATGCGCGGGGCTGGGGGACGAATGGAAGTACGACTGAAAATCAGACGCGCGACTGGTAGGAGCCGGTCTCGGTGCTGACACGCACCATTTCGCCCACCTTGATAAAGTCGGGCACGCGGACGACCAGCCCCGTCTCCATCGTCGCATCCTTCTGCACGTTGGTGGCCGTGGCGCCTTTGATGCCCGGCACGGTGTCGGTCACCTTCAGGTCCACGGTCTTGGGAAGCTCAATGGTGATAATGTTGCCTTCGTTGAGCAGCCCGATGATCGTGGTGTTAGCCTTGAGGAACTTCATTGCGTCGCCCAGCAATTCCGCGTCCAAAGCGTACTGCTCGTAGGTCTCGGTGTCCATGAAGACATGGCCCGAGTTGTCGCTGTAGAGGTATTCGATCTCCCGGCGATCAAGCATGGCCACATCCAGATCATCGCTGCTGGCGAAACGCCGTTCGACGATTGAGCCGCCTTTGACGTCCTTGAGTTTGATCTGCATGAACGCCCGCAGGTTGCCCGGCGTGCGGTGTTCGGTGCGAGTGATGACAAAGAGCTTGCCGTCAATCTTCACGGCCATTCCGGGACGCATTTCCGTTGCTTTCATCGTGATGCCTTAATCAAACGTTTCGGGGTAGTGTGTAACGAGCCGCACATTGTAACACCGGGCCCGGTTTGACGTCGGAGGCCCTGATCCCGATCATTTCACCATGACCCAACCGAACTTCCTTCTCATCCTCATCGACGACATGGGCTGGCGCGATCTGACCTGCTACGGCTCGAGCTTTTACGAAACGCCTCACCTCGACCGACTCGCTGCCCAAGGCATGCTTTTTACGCAGGCCTACGCCTCCTGCACCGTCTGCTCGCCGACCCGAGCTTCGATCATGAGCGGGAAGTACCCGGCCCGCGTCGGCATCACCCAATACATCGGCGGCCACAACTGCGGCAAACTCTCCGATGTCCCTTACCTCCACTACCTGCCTCTGGAGGAAGTCTCCCTCGCCACCGCTTTGCGCGAGGCTGGCTACCAGACCTGGCACGTCGGCAAGTGGCACCTGGGCGATGAGCCCTTCTATCCCGAACATCACGGCTTTGACGTCAACGTAGGCGGGTGCCACATGGGCTGCCCGTGGGGTAAGAACGGGTTCTTCTCGCCCTACCAGATTCCCACGCTCAAAGACGGCCCCGATGGCGAATATCTCACAGATCGCCTCACCGACGAAACCATCGCGCTAATCAAGAATCGCGACCGCTCCAAGCCCTTCTTTCTCAATCTCTGGCATTATGCGGTGCATACTCCCATGCATGCGCCCAAGGCTCTGATCGAGAAGTACGAGCGCAAAGCTGCCGCGCTGGGACTTGACAAGATCGACCCCATCGCCGTCGGCGAGCGAATCCCCAAGTGCTATCCTGAGGGTCGTGAGCCCGGTACAGTCAGGCGGCGGGTCGTCCAATCGCACGCCATCTATGCTGCGATGATGGAAAACTTGGACACCAACATCGGCCGGGTGCTGGCCACGCTCGATGAGCAGGGCCTCACCGACAACACCATGGTGCTTTTCACGTCCGACAACGGCGGCCTGGCTACGTCCGAGGGGTCGCCCACCTGCAACCACCCGCTGGCGGAGGGCAAGGGCTGGAGCCAGGAGGGAGGCACCCGGGTCTGCCAGATTGCACGATACCCCGGCATCATCCCCGCTGGGTCACGCTGCGATGCGGCCACCACCTCCACCGACTTCTACCCCACTTTCCTCGAGGCCGCGGGGCTGCCCCTTCGCCCACAACAGCATTGCGATGGTGTGAGCATCATGCCCCTGCTTCGCGGCGGCGACAGCCTCGACCGAGAGGCCATCTACTGGCATTACCCACACTACTCCAACCAGGGGGGCTCGCCTGCAGGGGCTGTCGTCAGCGGCAAATGGAAGCTCATTGAGCACTTCGAAGACAACCGTCTGGAGCTTTTCGATCTCCAGGCTGACCTGAGCGAAACCACCAACCTCGCAGCGACCCAACCCGACGTTGCCAAGCGACTGCTGAAGCTGCTCCAGGACTGGCGCGACGATGTGCGGGCCAAGATTCCCGAGCCCAACCCCCACTATCCCCGCATGGTGCCCAAAATCCCCAACAACGCCCACGTCTGACCTCAGTCATGTGGTTACACTGATTCCATGGCCAAGCAGAGGATCATCTCCGCAGAGAATGTCGACCCGATCGAAGAGCAGATCAACACCTCGCTGCGCCCCACGCGACTGGAGGATTACGTCGGTCAGCCCCGGCTGATCGAGAAGCTGGAGATCACGCTGGCGGCAGTGCAGCAACGGCGCGAACCGATGGAGCATGTCCTGCTTCACGGCCCGCCCGGCCTGGGGAAGACCACGTTAGCCCACATCATCGCGCATGCGATGAACGCCCACCTGATCGTCACCTCGGGCCCAGCCTTGACCAAGCCCGCGGAACTGGTGGGCACGCTGACCAAACTCCAGGCGCGGGATGTGCTGTTCATCGATGAGATTCATCGTCTGCCCGCAGTCGTTGAGGAGTACCTCTACTCAGCGATGGAGGACTTCAAGATCGACGTGACGATCGACAGCGGCATGCACGCCAAAATCATCACCCTGCCGATCAAGCCGTTTTGCCTCATCGGTGCCACGACACGCGCGGGGCTGCTGACGGCTCCGATGCGTAGCCGCTTCGGCCTGCTGCACAACTTCGATTTTTACAGCGAAGCCGACCTCCTGCGCATTTTGCAGCGCAGTGCTGGCTTGCTGGGCGTGGCGGAGACGGCTGAGAGTCACGTCGGTGACGATTCGCCGCTTCGTCGCATCGCCAAGCGTTCGCGAGGCACACCCCGCATTGCCAATCGACTGCTTCGCCGGGTGCGCGACTTCGCGCAGGTCAAGGCCGATGGCCACCTGAGCATGAAAGTGGTGGATGATGCGCTGCGGCTCGAAGGCGTCGATGCCCTGGGGCTTGATGATCTGGACCGCAAATATCTGCGGGTCATCGGCGATGTGTACGAAGGCGGGCCCGTGGGTCTCGAAGCGGTGGCGGCAACGCTGGGCGAGGATGCAGGAACGCTGGAAGACGTCGTTGAGCCGTATCTGCTGCAGATCGGCTTTGTGGCGCGCACGCGAAAAGGGCGGCAGTTGACGCGGGGCGGGGCCGAGTTCATGGGCATGAAATACCGCGTGGCCGAAGACGCCGGCAATGGGCTATTCGCCTGAAGCGGGTGCCTGGTAGCGAATCCGGTAGATGCGGTGCTTGGGGCCATCGACACTAAAGAGCAGCGAGCCATCGGGCGCCTCAACAACATCAACAGGACGACCCAGCACGCGGCCATCATCGGTCAGGCAGCGCACGATGGATTGGCTTCCATAGGGTTGGCCCGTCCAGGGATCGAAGAGCACGCGGCGAATTTCGTAGCCGATTTTGGATGAGCGGTTCCACGAGCCGTGACATGCGACAAACGCATCGGCACGATGCGAAGGGGGAAAATGCGTGTTCTCCAAAGACAAAAAGCCAAAGCCGTTGGTCGCCACGTGGGCATGGAAGTTCCAAACCGGCGGGATGGTTTTGCCCGCGAGTTCCACGATGTCGGGGCGATTCTGGAACTCGATTCGTGGGATGCGAGGCCCTGTGATGAATGGGTGCCCGTAGAAACCTCCCTTGACGTAGTGGTTAAATTCATCGGGCGGCCAGAGATCGGTGATGGGCTGATTGCCGGGCTCCTTCTTGTCACCAAGCCGTTCACCGAACCAGTCTGAGCCGTGGTCAGCCCCGTAGATTTCGTCGGTGCCAGGGCGGATGCGAAGCTTTTCGGTGTTGCGAATGCCGTCGGACCACAGGGTCTTGCCCGAGCCATCGAGTTGATAGTGCCAGATCTTGTTGCGGTCGGTCTGCGTCTGGTCGGTGATGTTGCCCGGGTCGCCCACGCCGGTCCAGATGCCCTCTTTGGTGACGAGCAATGATCGCCAGAGGTGTCCGCTTCCGCCGGGCAGATCTTCGAGGATCATCTCGATGTCATCGGCCTTCCCGTCGCCGTTGGTGTCGCGTGCCCGTCCGACGGCCTTGCTGGGTGCAAACCACATCCAGCCATCGTGCCAAGCGAGTCCGTGGACGTGTTTCTGATTTTCAAGGAAGACCTCACGGGTCTCATAGACGCCATCGCCATCGGTATCGCGCAGCGTCCAAACCTTGCCGCGTTGAATGCCCGCCAGGTAGAGCGTGCCCTTGTCGTCGAACTCCATAAAGCGTGCCTCTTCGAGATTGTCAGCGACCAGGGTCACCGTGTAGCCGGGCCGGACGACAAATTCCGGGACGCCGGGACCGAGGGTTGGAGCATCGGCTGCCAGGGCGGCTGTGGCGACAAGGAGAGTCAGTGTGGTGAGCATGGGCGACTCCGGGATGGGGTGGGGCAGAGGTGAATCGTAGGCGGCCCCCGTTGTCGGCGCCATGCCGTAAAATGCCCCCAGCCAACACCCGGCCGGAGACCACCATGACGCCCAAGCAGATCCTCCAACTCATCAAGCAAAAGAACATCGCCTTCATCGACACCCGCTTCATGGATTTCCCCGGGCTCTGGCAGCATTGCACGTATCCCGCATCGGAACTCACCGAGGACACATTCGCCAACGGCTTCGGCTTTGACGGCTCATCCATCCGCGGCTGGCAGGCGATCAACGAAAGTGACATGCTGCTGGTGCCGGTGGCTGATACCGCACGCCTCGACCCGTTCATGCAACACCCGACGCTGTCGATCATCTGCGACATCAAAGACCCCGTTACCAAGAAGAATTACTCCCGTGATCCACGCTCCATCGCGAGAAAGGCGCACGACTATCTCATCGCTTCGGGCGTGGCTGACACGGCGTATTTCGGCCCGGAAATGGAGTTCTTCGTTTTCGACAACGTGTCGTATGACCAGACGATCAACAAAGCGGAGTACTTCGTCGACTCGGTCGAGGGCATCTGGAATCGCGGCAAGCATGATGCGACCAACGCGGGCTATCAGGTGAGGCAGAACGAGGGCTACTTCCCCATCCCGCCGATGGACACGCTGGCGGACATGCGATCCGAGATGGTGCAGATCATGCTCGACAGCGGCATACCCGTCGAGACGCATCACCATGAAGTCGCCACCGGCGGTCAATGCGAAATCGATCTGCGCTATCAGGAGTTGGTGCAGATGGCTGACTCGTGCATGTACTTCAAGTACATCGTCAAAAGCGTGGCGGCGCGGCATGGCAAGGTGGCGACGTTCATGCCCAAGCCGCTGTTTGCGGATAACGGGTCGGGCATGCACACGCACCTGTCGCTCTGGAAGGGCGGCAAGCCGCTGCTGGCGGGTAAGAAGTACGCGGGCCTCTCGGAACTTGGTCTCCACGCCATCGGCGGACTGCTCAAACACGCGCCGTCGCTGCTGGCGTTTACCAATCCCACGACCAACAGCTACAAGCGCCTGGTGCCCGGCTATGAGGCGCCGGTGAATCTTGTCTATTCCTCGCGAAATCGGGCCGCAGCGATCCGTATCCCCGTCTATCAGGACAATCCCAAAACCAAGCGCATCGAATTCCGTTGCCCGGATTCGTCATGCAACCCCTACCTGGCGTTTTCAGCGATGCTCATGGCGGCCATCGATGGGATCGTCAATCGCATCGACCCCGGCGCTCCACTGGATAAAGATGTGGGCACGCTGGACCGCGAGGAAATCGAATCGCTTTCCACGACGCCGACGGATTTGAACGAAGCACTTGATGCGCTTGAGCGTGATCATGAATACCTGCTCCAGGGCGGCGTGTTTACTCAGGATGTGATTCACTACTGGATCAAGTACAAGTACGAGAATGAGGTGCGGGCACTCCGGCAACGACCCCACCCCTACGAGTTCTGCATGTACTTCGATATCTGATTGTTGCCCTAGGGATTGAGCAGGTATCGATGGATCAATTGCGTGAAACACTCATGTGGGTGCTGATATTCCTGCCCCCGGCTGGAGTCGCGTTGTTGTGGGCAGCGTGGCGCGGGTGGCTACGGCCTTCCTCACTGGCATGCGTGTCGCCGCAGTCCACGGGCTTGCGACCCGTCGATCTACCCATTGCGATCCTGTTGTACTTCTGTGCTCAGGTCCTGGCGGTGATGATCCTGCAGTTGTGGGGATTGATGGATTACGCATCTCCGCAGGAGGCGCTGCCGCAAGGGCAAACTCCGCAATCCTCCCTTGGTTATGCGACTGTGGTGATGGTCAGCCAGGTCATCGGATTCCTGCCCGTGGCGGCCCTGCTGGGCTGGCGGTTGTCGAAGGAGCGAGGCAATCTCGCGCGTTTCGGGCTGCGACTGGATCGACTCGGATGCGACCTGTTTCTCGGCTCCGTGACGCTGGTCTGGCTGTTGCCCGTCGTGTTCCTGAGCTTGGCATCGGCAGCGCTCGTCGGGATTGTCCTTGGGCTTCCGCCGCCACCGGAGGTGGGCCACGACATGCTCGTGGTCATGCAGGACTCAGGCTCACCCCTGGCCACTGTCATGATGTTCACCTCAGCGATTCTCATAGCGCCGGTGACCGAAGAAGTGCTGTTTCGTGGATTGGTGCAATCGTCGCTGCGCGGAGCGCTGCCGCCCCTGGTCGTGGTGCTGCTCGCTTCAGGCATCTTCACCGTGGTCCATGTCGGCGGCGTGGCGCCGCATACGATACCGGGGCTCTTCGTGCTCGGGGTGGTATTGGGCTGGGTATACGAACGGTCCGGCAGCCTGATGCCATGCATTATCGCCCACGCGGGCTTTAACGCACTGAACGTGGCGATGACCTTGTGGCCAGTTGATTAGTGCCGAGAGCGGTGCCGCCGACGAATCAGCGGCCCACGCGTTCGTCGAGCTGCTTGATCTGGTTGGCAAACTCCGGATCCTTGCTCATCCGCTGCTTGACGATGTCCACGGAGTGCATCACGGTGGTGTGGTCGCGACCGCCGAAGAATGCGCCAATCTCCTGAAGACTGAAGCGTGTGCGCTCTCGCGCCAGCCACATGCAGACCTGTCGTGGCATGGTGATCGACTTGTGGCGGTGCTTGCTCTGCAAGTCGGCGAGTTTGACGCTGTAGTAAGCCGTCACCACATCGATGATGTTCTGCAACGTGACCTGGCTGGCGCGGCTCTCAAAGGCGGGCTCGCCCAGTGCCTTCTGCGCCAACTGCAAATCGAGCGGCTTGCTGCTCAGTAGAGCGTGGCCTTGCACCGTTGTTAGTGCGCCTTCAAGTTCACGCGCGTTGGAATCGATCTTCGAGGCGATGTAGGCCGTGACATCGTCGGTGATATCCAACCCGCGCAGTTTGGCCTTGGAGCGGACGATGGCCATGCGGGTTTCATAATCGGGCTTGGTGACATTGGCGACCAGACCCCACTGGAAGCGACTGACCAGACGCTCTTCGAGTTGGGGGATTTCGCTGGGCGGAGCATCGGAGGAGATGACGATCTGCTTGCGTGCCTGGTGAAGCTCGTTGAACGTATGGAAAAATTCTTCCTGCGTCCGCTCGCGATCCGCCAGGAAGTGGATGTCATCGACGACGAGCAGATCGACATGCCGATAGCGGTGGCGGAACTGATCCATCAGGCCCTTCTGCACACAATCCATGAATTGATTGGTGAACGCATCGCAGGAGAGATAGCAGATGCGCATCTCCGGATGGGCCAGCATGATGGTCTGGCAGATGGCTTGAAGCAGGTGGGTCTTGCCCAGCCCGACGCCGCCGTGGATAAACAGCGGGTTATAGGCCTGGCCCGGTTGATTGGCGACGGCCACCGCAGCAGCATACGCCAACTGGTTGCCCGGCCCGGGCACGAAATTCTCAAAGGAATAATCAGGACTGATGACGATCTGATCGAAATGCACTTGGCCGATGTCCTCCGCGGAATGGGGCAGCGCAATCGGTTTGGGGGTGGGGCGTGGCACGCCAGTAGGTGTGTGAATGGACGTCGCGCTGTGGCCACTGCCGTTACCGTTACTCGGTGTCGCTGTCGCACCGGCAGACCGAAAGCCCGTTTCGCCACTGCCCCGAGGCTCTGCAGCGGAGGTCGTGGTAGCCGCCATGCGAGGCGCAAAAGCTTGCGCCCGATACTCCTCGCCGTTGACGAATCGCACAGCCACGAGGTTGCCCGTGATCGCCTGCGCCGCCTCAGTGAAGGGATCCAAGCACTTCTTCTGGAGGTAGTTTTGCTGAACCGGGGTGGTGGTGCGGATCTGCAGCAATCCCTGCTCCAAGCTCAGGGGCTTGAGGTCTTCGAACCATTGGCGACAGATGGGCGCGTGCTTTTGACGCAGATAACCCAGCATGTCGCGCCATTGCGCTTCTTCGAGCTTCCGCATGGTGGCAGAGTCCCGACTGACTAGATCTACAGACGCCGATGCTTTGAGCTTGGACGCTGCGATGTCGCGTGTCGTTAAAAGAGTGAAAGTTGTGTAAGAGTCAACCGTCCAAACTAAAGCGCCGGGGGCCAATTGTCAATTGCGCCGACACAAAATTTCGCAATATTGCCGTAAATTGGCGCCAATGGCGGATCGGGCCCAAGCGTGAGCGAGGTCGGTGGTCGCCCCGATCGCACTTCGCGTCACCCGTCATCACGCGGTCCATTGTCGTCACACTCCCCCGGCGTTGCACGTCCAGCCTGCAACGTACAATGCCCCGGATGGGTTTGGGCTTGGATATTCTCTACACGCTGCTGCTGCTGGTCTACTCGCCGGTGCTGCTGGTGCGCATGATGCGAGGCAAGAAGCCAGGCGGGTTGGCGCAACGTCTGGGTCGTGTTGAGTTACCCGCCAAAGATCGTCCGACGTTGCTGATCCATGCCGTGAGCGTTGGCGAGATCAACCTCATTCGTCGGCTGGTGGACGTGTTGCATGAGCAGACGGGCGGGCGGCTGCGAATCGTCATCGCCGCCACCACGGACACGGGCATCGCCCGAGCGCGTCAGCTCTACGAGCCGCGACATGCGGTGGTGCGTTACCCTCTGGATTTCAGCTTTTCCGTGGCCAGGTTCCTCCGAACCGTCCAGCCCGATGCCGTGGCCATGGTGGAGTTGGAGGTCTGGCCTCAATTCACCAAGATGTGTCAGCGCCGAGGTGTTCCGCTGGCGGTCATCAACGGTCGGCTCTCGGCAAGAAGCTTCCGGGGTTACCACCGCTTTTCACTCTTCGTCGGGCCGATGTTTCGCCGACTGGATGCCGTGGCAGCGCAGACGGACACTTACGCCGGGCGCTTCGCCACCATGGGCGTGGCACGCGAGAAAATTCGCGTCTTCGACACCATGAAATGGGATGCTGCGGAATTGACCGAGGCTGCGAAGTTTCCGGGCAGCGACCAGTTGGCGCGGTCCATGGGCATCAACCGCAAACGTCCCCTGATCGTCGCGGGTTCCACAGCCCCCGGCGAGGAACGGCTTCTCATCGACACGTGTCCACCCGAAGCTCAACTCATGCTCGTCCCGCGAAAGCCCGAACGCTTCGAGGAGGTCGCAGCCATGGCGCCAGGCATCGTTCGCCGCACGCGTCACACGGACACCACGACCCGCCCTCTTGATGACAAACGACTGTTCCTGCTCGACACGATGGGTGAGTTGCGAAAGGCCTATGCATTGGCGGACGTGTGCCTGGTGGGTCGCAGCTTCCTGGGGCTCTATGGCTCGGACCCGATCGAGCCCGTCGCGCTGGGAAAGCCCACGATCATTGGTTCGCACCACAGCGACTTCCAGGACACCATTGATGCGCTGAGGGCCGGCGAAGGCATCGAGGTCAGCGATGATCCGGGCGCTGCTGCGGGCAGGCTACTCGCAGATCCGGCCCGATCAGCGGCGCTGGCTGAGAACGGCCGACGGGTGATCCGATCGCGCCAGGGCTCGACGCAGCGCCACGCGGACATGCTTCTGTCACTCCTGCCGGCGCAGGTCGATGTCAGCCGACAGAATCCGCAGGCATAGCCAGCTATGGGATTGCCGTCGGCTTCCGCTGAAATGCCGCTGGATAGCTACAGGATTGTGACAATGACCTCCGCGGTCATGGTGGCGCTTACCCCCGTGCCGCGAAAACTGCCCACGACCGGCAACGTCGATTCAGCCAGCGCCGAGGCTGACACAGCGACATGGCCGTCGGTGACGGCAGCCCCTTGCGACGGGTCGTAACCCCGCCAGCCTGCACCGGGAAGATAGACCTCAACCCAGGCGTGGATGTACTGCGTCTCTGCCGCTTCCGAAGCAGGGGCTGCATAGCCGCTGACGAATCTCGCCGGGAGGTTGGCCCAGCGGCAGGCGGCGATGAACACAGCCGACAGGTCTCGGCAGGCACCGCGCCTCTCATCAAGAATCTGCGCTAACGGCAACGGTGGGCCATCGGCGCGGACCTCCTGCTTGATGTGATCGTACACGCGCTGGTTCAGCAGACTCAGGAATGTCAGCGTGTCCCCGTTAACCTCGGCCAGAACGTCCTGCGCAAAGCGGGTGGCTTGAACATCGGGCTTGTCGCGCGTGACGTACGGCTGCAACGGCAACGGCACCGCGCCATCCCCGCTATAGACCAAAGGCAGTCGCATGGTAGCGGGATCGATCAGCAGGAAGTCAAAGGCGTTGCTGCGCAGCGTTCGCACCGTGGCTCGTGACGTGACGCGAAGCGTGGCGTGCAATCCTTCGAACCAGGCGGTGTGTGTGGTGTCACCATCCAGATCCACGCAAGGCGTCAAGCCAGCGGGGGTCGGATCGATCACCAACTCGTGCGATTCGACGTGCTGGGTGACGTCATGTCGTGGGCACAGTCGCAGGATATGGGGTTCGAGGAATGCAGGCCGACTGTAGCGGTAGATCGTGGTATGTTCGATGGCCAATCGCATTTAGCGTAGTTCCGTAAGCCGCGGACCGCCGGCCTGTTGCTGCTGCGCGACCTGAGCCCGCAGGATCGGCTTATCCGCGATAGCGTTCGTGCCGAGTTCCCCGGCGAGGTCGGGCGGGCGCTCAGTTGGCATCTTGGTCAGAATGGCCTGCATCCATTCCGTGGGCATGGAATGAACCAGTCTGAGTAGACCATCCCGCCAGTGTTGCGAGATACTCAGCAGGTCATCGCGCTCGTAGCGATGCATGGTCATCTGGTACGTACCGCGACGATAGAGCACCACATCAAGTGGGAAATCAACGTCGGTCGCGCTGGTCCGTGTGGCATCAAAGGCCAGGTAACCGAGCTTTAGAGCCGTCTCAATTGTGGCGTCATACCTCAAGGAGCGATCCAACAGCGGCTTACCATAGCTCGATTCGCCGATCATGTAATACGGCGTGCCCTGACTGACCTCGACCCAGTTGCCCTGCGGATAGAGCAGGTACAACTTGTGCTCACGATCAGCCTCGAGTTGACCGCCCACCAGCGAGTAAAGGTTAAACGGCAAACCGGCTTCCGCCAGCGCGTTGCGATCTTCACTGGCCACCCGCCGCACCTGCTGCGCAAAGGCATTGACCGCCTTGTAAAGCTTGTCGAACTTCTGCGACTCATCTTCGAGCAACTCGTCGAAGTACGTCAGCGCTTTGTCACGCACGGAGCGGAGGCCCGAGGTCATCAGGAAGAGCGAGTGGTGCCCGTGTTCGTGAACGGTCACCTTTCGCGCGGTGATGCACTCGGCACCGGTGGTGACGCGGGTGTCAGCGATGCCGACTAGTCCCTCTCGAACCTTCATGGCAATACAGAATGTCATGGTGAGATTGTAGGGCCTCGTGCTGGAGCCGGTTGCAGGGGGCCGTTGCCAACGCAGCTAAGCGCGCCCCGCGGGTTGGACCACATAGCTCGTCGCTGGGGCGAAGAAATTTTCGTAGATCGCTTCGCCCACGCTGTTGAGGCGGGTCTGGAACTGATCGAGGTATTCGTGCAAGCCGAAGCTGACGATCTCATCGATGGAGGTGTAGGAAAAATCGGCACGCAAGCGGCCCAGGCGTTGTTCAGCACGGTTGCTGAACGTGTCATC
The DNA here is from genome assembly GCA_041736565.1 of Phycisphaeraceae bacterium. Taxonomy (GTDB): domain Bacteria; phylum Planctomycetota; class Phycisphaerae; order Phycisphaerales; family Phycisphaeraceae; genus JBBDMX01. The sequence goes on from JBGSTK010000273.1 coordinate 13,685, forward strand.
CGGAGCCCCACTGATGGCGTGCAAGGCGTCCTCCGCGCCCAGGAGACAATAATGAATCGCACGCGGAAACTGGTGATCGAGGATCAGGAACTGTGCGACACGGATCGGCGCGATGCGCTGAAACCGCTTACGGTACATCTCCAAGGCGCTGGCGCTTCGCAGCAGTGCCTGCCATTGCAGCGTGTCGAGCGGGGTGCCCACATCATCGGGCTTGGGCAGGAGGATGAAATACTTGACATCGACGATGCGCGAAGTTTTGTCAGCGCGCTCCAGCAGACGTCCGACCTTGGCAAACTGCCAGGCTTCGTTGTGGGACATCGTAGCATCCGTCACGCCTTCAAAGAGGTGACTGGCGAACTTCACCTCGGTAAAGAACTCGTGGGGCGTGGCCAGCACACCAGTGTCGCCAGCCATCGCCGAACTGACCAGGTGGTACATGCCGTTGATTCGCTCCCACATCTCGGAAGAGATCACTTCGCGGATGGTGCGAGCATTTTCACGGGCATTGCGAACGCATGACAGAATCGAGTTGGGATTCTGCGCATCAGTCGCCAGGAACCGAATCACCGATTGCTGCGTCGCCTTGCCGTAGCGGCTTTTGAAGATCTGCATATCACCCGTGGCAGCAACGACGGGCTCCCACTGGTTGCTGATGCCCAACGTCGATGCTTCGAGCATCATTAGCAAATTGACATCCAGAAAACGGGCGACGTTTTCCGCACGCTCAATGTAGCGGCTCGTCCAATAGATGGAATCGGCGACACGACTCAGCATGGAAAATCTCTTCCCGACGTCTCACCATCAGTCATGGCAAAAGATCGGCTGCAAGGATGAAAACGTCGGGCAATCATGGGCTTCTTTAGCTCCTCTTCATGTGCTGCTGGATTGAAATTGGCTGACGTCGGGGGCAACAGTCGGCGACTCATCCACCGACGACCCGTTGGTGCTGACGTCCACGACCCACGTATCCTTGCTCCCCCCGCCTTGTGACGAATTGACCACCAGCGACCCTTTCTTCAAGGCCACTCGCGTCAATCCGCCAGGGATCACGTAGATGGATTCACCGTAGATGATGTACGGCCGTAGATCGACGTGGCGACCTTCGAAGTGGTCATCGACCATGACCGGCGCTCTGGAAAGTGCAAGCGTCGGCTGGGCGATGAAGTTGCGGGGAGTTGCCTCGATGCGGCGGGCGAAGTCCTCACGCTCCGCAGCGCTGGCGTGCGGGCCGATGAGCATGCCGTAGCCTCCAGCTTCATTGGCGCTCTTGACCACCAGCTCATCCAGGTGCTCCAGAACGTACTTGCGATCACCATCCTCCCAACACAGATACGTCGGCACGTTGGGAATGATCGGGTCCTGCTTCAGGTAGTAGCGAATCATCTTGGGCACGTAGGAATAGACCACTTTGTCGTCCGCGATGCCCGTGCCCGGCGCATTAGCCAGCGCCACGCGGCCGCTGCGGTACACATCCATCAAGCCTGACACACCGATCATGGAATCTTCGCGAAACGTCAATGGATCGATAAAATCGTCGTCGATGCGGCGATAGATCACATCAACCCGTTGGATTCCCTTGGTCGTGCGCATCCACACATAACCATCGCGCACGACCAGATCGCGACCTTCGACAAGCTCGATCCCCATCTGTTGCGCCAGAAAGCTGTGCTCGAAGTAGGCGGAGTTATAGATGCCCGGCGTCAAGACCACCGCTGTGGGGTTGTCCGCACCTGCCGGTGCCAGATGCATCAGTGCATCAAAGAGCCGGTTGGGATAGTCATCCACAGCCCGCACGTGCGACTCTTCGAACACGAGGGGAAACGTGCGTTTGAGGACCTGCCGATTCTCCAGCACATAGGACACACCCGAAGGACACCGAAGATTGTCCTCAAGAACGTGGAAGACTCCGGCTCCATCTCGAACCAGATCAGCACCATTGATATGACACCAGATTCCGCGCGGCGGTAACAGACCGCGACACTGCGGGCGATAGGCAGCGCCCGACTCGATGACGTGCCTGGGAATCACGCCGTCTTGGATGATCTTCTGACCATCGTAGATATCTCGCAGAAATAGATTCAGTGCCTCGGTGCGCTGGATGAGCCCACGCTCGATCGGCGCCCAATCGGCCGCCTCGATGATCCGCGGCACGATGTCAAAAGGAAAAATTCGCTCCGTCCCACCCTCCGCCCCGTAAACATTGAACGTGACCCCCATGCTCATCAGCGCCGCCTCGGCCGCCTTCTTTCTGCGCAGCAGATCGCCGGTCGGAAGCGACTCGATGCGGCGAATCAGTAACTTGGCACCCGGGCGCGCACGATTGTTTTCGTCGAACAACTCGTCGTGGAAGCCTTCGGTTTGATAATCTGTAAAGTCCACAATTAGCCAGTGTTAGGATCGTTTTTGGAATACTAGGCAACTTCCTCGGCGCCGGCGAGCTTTTGCTTGCACGGCACCGCGTTATCCGTGAGAGATGCAAATGGTGTTCCACAAACGTCAACGAATTTTTCTCACGGCTGCTTCGTGGCTTCCTCCATTCTGCGGAGTTGCACTACAGTCACGGTATCGATGGGCGCGCCACACTCCGGGCATTTGTCGCGTCCACTCAAACCGCGAAGGTCGTATTGGCATCGAACGCAACACCCCGCTGGATGCGCCAGGGCCCACCGCCGATCTCGCCATAGGGTCCAGAAGCACAGGAGCGCGTTGGTGACGGCACTCGCCAGCAGCATCAGGCCGAAAAGCTGAACCAGCATGATCCATTGGGGATCAACGCTGGCCGTCGTGCTTCCCCAGGCGGTATCAAAACCAAAGGGCAGCGCAAACGCCATGAAAAATCTCAGCCATAGCAGTCCAAATGTCCACCGCAGGGCGCGGCTGGGGATCCACCGGAGAATCAACACGATGCCGACGATCGCGAGGATAAAGCAGATCCCGGCTCTGCGATACGCGGCGGGCCAACGTTCTTTGTACCAGTAGCCCAGATTCGGCTCGCCTGAGATGACGCCTGTGACAACGTTCAGACAAACCTCCCAATCATCCAATCCGCCTTGATCATCCCGTCCATTCAATCCGACGAGTCGCACGATGACCAAGTCGGGGTGGGCGGGGTTAGGCGGATCGAAGATCACGGGATGGCCGTGCATATCCAAAGGTTCACCGGCAGCAGACTGCCCCCAGCGCATGTTCATCGGGTCCACCAGATTGGAACTCACCAATTTGTCGAACCATGAGCCGGTGGCATCGCTGACCGGCCAGGTGTGATGTTCGTGGTGGTATAGAAAGGCACCATTGACAATGCAGTTGAGTTCGTAGTGCTGCCGATGGTAGACACTGCTGGCCTCAGCGCTCAGCGCGTTGGTTGCCAGCACGAAGACAAAGCTGATGATGACGATCCAGCGCTGAGCCATGACGATCTCCGGAAAGAGGATCGAAGGTGGCGCGATTCACTCACCGGCCAAAAGCTCCGCAGACGCGGTCGCAGACGCGCTCCGCAAGCGCCGTCCTCAACGTTGCCCCGCACGCCGCCCATCTCACCGGTCCACCTGTCCCATCACGATGTCGATTGACCCAATGATCGCGGGCACATCCGCCAGGAGCACTTGCCGCGCGATCTCAGGCAGCACGCTGAGATTGACAAACGTCGCTGCCCGCGCCTTGACGCGGTAGGGCATCACGCCGCCTTGACTTTCCAGATAGAACCCCAGAACGCCGCGGGGATTTTCCGTCTCCACGTAAACTTCCCCAGCATCAGGCTTGAAGTTGCGCGGCAATTTCAAGCGATACCGCCCCTGGCCCGAATCGCTGGCGGGTGGCAACATCTTGAGCACCTGCCGAATGATCTTGCAGCTCTCAGCCATCTCGCGGACACGCACAATATATCGGTCCCAGCAGTCGCCCTTGGCGCCCATCTCGCCGCTGCCCACGACGATGTCGAAGTCACACTCGGGATACACGCTGCCCTGCCCGGGGTTGTCCCTGCGAAGGTCGTAAGCGATGCCACTGCCCCGCAGCACCGGCCCGGTCAACGCATACTTCGTGCACAAATCTTCAGAAATCACGCCCACATTGGCGGTGCGCTTAATAAAAATGTGGTTGTACGAGAGCAGGTCGTTGTATTCCTTGATCTTCGGCTCAAAGTAATCAAGAAACTCCGTGACCTTGTCGGTGTAACCCGCGGGCAGGTCGTGAATGGTCCCGCCGATGGTCAGGTAGGAGTACGTCAGCCGGGCACCGCAGACCATCTCAAAGAGGTCCAGCACATACTCGCGTTCGCGAAACGCATAGAGAAACGGCGTAAACGCCCCGATGTCCAACCCATAAGTGCCAAAGCTCACCAGGTGCGACGCAATGCGGTTAAGCTCACACACCAACGTGCGGATGCACTCCGCCCGCTTGGGCAACTCAATGCCCGCGAGTTGCTCCACAGCCCTGCAGAACGCCCAGTTCTCATTCATCCCCGCCAGGTAATCCATGCGGTCGGTGTAGGGGATGTACTGCGCGTAGGCGAGGTTCTCACCAATCTTCTCAGCACAGCGATGCAGGTAGCCGATGTGGGGCACGCATTCGAGCACCAGCTCGCCATCGGTTCGCAACACCACCCGCAACACACCGTGCGTCGAAGGATGCTGAGGCCCCATGTTGACGAGCATTTCCTCGGTCTCGACGTCAAGCTGTTGCAGGTCAGCATCGTAAGCTTCGCCATGTCCGAGGTGGCCAGCCGAACCACCCGTTGCATCGGGTCGCTGCAGGCGATAGGTCTGCGTGGTCTGATCGTTGGTAACGGTAGGGCTCATGGCGGTCTATTCTAAGAGATTTGCAGCCACAAGTGAGCGCCGGGCATCGCGATCCCCAACGAGCCGGAAGCGTCAGCGACGGAATCCCCCTCCCGGTTCGTTGGATGCCTCAAATTCGTTTTCAACGCGAAGGCGCGAAGGCCGCGAAGTTCGCGAAGCAGGAAGACTACATTGACCACCGAGGCACAATGAACACAATGGACTTCTCGACGAGGAACACGTTTAGAAGATGTAGTGATTCGTCACGAATGGAGATCGCATTTAGCCCGTGAAGCGTTCGAGTTGGTTGGGTGGTCCGCGTGGCACGCAAAGCCTTTGCCACAGCCACCCCCGCTAAAGCCAAAGGTGACTCCCTTGTACTGTCGGCTATGCAACTATGATTTGCGGGCCAGCACGACGGGCCGGTGCCCTGAGTGCGGCACATCGTTTTCCCGGGACGATGCGCGTACGTTTTTTCACTCACGCTGGGCACGGACGGCGCAGCGATGGGGACTTCGGTCCGCCTTGCTCATCGTGCTTCTGGTACTGGGGGCCACAAGCTGGTTGGCGTATCCGCACATCGAGGCTTGGCGCTTTTTGCGGGTTGCTCAGACGATCCACGAGGGTGACACGCGCCAAGAGGCGATCCGCAAACTCGGCATCCCGGATAAGGAGGGGCTCGCGGAACTCAGCTTCCGCGATGTGTGGATAATGACATGGGACCGGCCGGCGGTGTTCGTTCGGATCGTCCTTGACCCTTCAGGCAAGGTCGAACACATCTACGTGAGTGACCAACGATCGAATTGACACCGAACAAGCAAGGAAGAAGGGTGGCGCGTAGATATCATGGCATGGTATTGCGGTGACGCATCACCGGTGGTCCCGCTGTGCACGCCGAGCCTTTGCCACAGCCACTCGCCGCCCGGGCTCAAGTGCTCGGACTGCACCCAGCGGCCTGAGTCGTACTGCCGCTCGTGGGGCAATAGTTCGTCCACTTGCTGCCGCGTGGGCAGGTCCGCGCCGGCGCTGACCCAGAACGGGTGGGTCGGTGTTGTCTGAGCGTTTCGGTTACGCCATCTTCGGTCTTGAGCACGATATCCAGCAGGTCATCGGTGACGCCGTTGTCGAACGTCGCCTCGACATCACAGAGCACCCACTGGTTCGTCTCCAGGTCATATGCCCAGACGCGTTGTCCGGGCTTGACCTGCTCGATGGGCACGAGGCCATCCTCGGTCCATACCGGCGTACCGGACTACTAACTCCTGTCCCCGCGTCGGTGCGGGTTTTCTACAGAGCACTGATGACCCCCTATCTGCCCTCTTGTCTGCCTTGGCCCCTTTCCCCATCTCGCTAACATAGTAAGCCAAGGATTGTTCGGCAAGGCAGACTTCGCGATGCATCACGGGTTCATACACCGGGGCCTTCCCACAGTTGCTTAAACTCGATCCCCTTGAGGCCATGTTCCATGACGGTAGAATAAAATGACTCCGCTGGGTCATCCATATCCCGCCAAGTAAATACATACGCTTTGGCCGTTTCTGGAATCTTGAACAACGAAGACTCACATAGCATATTGTCGAGAAAGCAATATTTCTCAATACGAATTGGTGTTGGCGGACTTCCGGCTGTTTCCCACTCTGTCTTATCATGGTCGAGCGCATCGATACATTCGAGGACGTTAATCAAGTAAAATGTTTCGTTGCGGCTCTCCAAAGGTAGCGCTTCACCAGCCATTTCAATATGTGTGCGCAGAATTTCCAGGGTTTCCGCGTCAACTGCAAATCCGCCTGCACCAAAATTAAAGAAATGCCCTCTCTTGGCGCGTGGATTATATATCCGGACTCGAGGCGTCGGCCAATCCACGCGCTTTGACCGGCAATCCAACCGGAAGGCGGAGCCCCACAGGGAATCATCCTCCGGAACAAGGTCTTGGTATTCATTGACAAGGCAATTTATCCGGTCGATGCGAATTGGCATAGTTTCCATTCCCGTCTCTTTGAGGCCGCCGCTCTTCAACTGCGTTTTTAGACTATCGAGAACTTCCGGCACCTTACCAGGTGGTGCATTTGCGATTGCTTCGTTGACCTTCTTGTAGTAGTCCTTGGTATGTAATGTAGAGTGTATTGCTTCACCATTGGGATTTGGGCTCTTGGTGTTTGCCGGAAGATCGACAAGATTCTTCGGATCATTGATGTCAATACCATCGTCTTTAAGACGTTGCCGAGCCTGGCCCGCATTCTTAGCATTCTTTGCTACCACGTGATGCTTGTTCGTGTTGCATGCATTATGCACCAGCACGCCATCGTTGCCAACGGCGAAGTTGTGCAGGCGTAGGACGTTGAGATTATAGACTTTCAGCCGCTCGTTGCGGACCTGCAGGCCGATGAC
>JBGSTK010000018.1:0-9523 GCA_041736565.1 Phycisphaeraceae bacterium
CCGCCCTGATCGCCATCGCCCGCGCCGGTTGGCGCGAGAGCGACCTGCGCGACCTCATGCCCCGCATCTGGAAGAACCTTTGGCAAGTCGACGACGCATGGGACGACCTGAAGTTCGCCACCATCCGCCGCGCTTTCCGCGGCCATGTCGTGCAGCGCGGTCAGCACGGACAGTGGGACTTCCTGCACACCCAGTTGCGCACCGCCGTGGAAGCGAGCGTCTTCACCGCCGACCAGCCCCGGGCCTCGTTCTGCGCTCAAGCCAGCGACTATCTCGAAACCCTGCCCTCGCTCGACCCACTCATCCGCCTGGAACGCATGTGGCAGCTCATCGGCGAAGGCAATGCCCTGCGCGCCGCCCGGTACTACGCCACGCTCGATGTCGCCTCAACGCCTTCCGGTGCTACTCCCGGGGGCGGGGGGGAGGAGCGCACTGGCTCAAGTTGGACGCTGGCGGACTGGATCGCCGAAGGTGAAGCGCGCCGCTCAACCGATTCGTCGCCCGACGCCAACGCGCATCTCGCTTGGATCACCTCCTGGCTGGACGAGCAGCAGTTGGCGCCGCACGACCTCGCCCGCGTCTGCCACAACCTCCAGTTCGGCCTGCTTGAGAAATTGGTCAACACGGCCCGCATCAGCGTCCGCACCGCCCTGATGCAGCCTGTCATGCGGGCCCTGGATGGCTTGGCCGCCGCAGACCCGGGCAACGCCGACTGGCAACGCAACCTGTCGGTCAGCCACGAGAAGATCGGCGACGTGCAGAGGGCCCAGGGGGACCTGAAATCCGCCCTGGCCTCCTACCGCGCGAGCCATGCCATCGCCGAGCGTCTGGCCGCCGCGGACCCGGGTAACGCCGACTGGCAACACGACCTGTCGGTCAGCCACTCCAAGATCGGCGACGTGCAGACGTTCCAGGGGGACCTGAAATCCGCCCTGGCCTCCTACCGCGCGAGCCATGCGATCATCGAGCGTCTGGCCGCCGCGGACCTGGGCAACGCCAGCTGGCAACGCGACCTGTCGGTCAGCCACGAGAGAATCGGCAACGTGCAGACGGCCCAGGGGGACCTGAAATCCGCCCTGACCTCCTACCGCGCGAGCCTGGAGATCCGTGAGCGACTGGCCGCCGCAGACCCGGGCAACGCCGACTGGCAACACGACCTGTCGGTCGGCCACGAGAAGATCGGCGACGTGCAGAGGGCCCAGGGGGACCTGAAATCCGCCCTGGCCTCCTACCGCGCGAGCCATGCCATCGCCGAGCGTCTGGCCGCCGCGGACCCGGGCAACGCCCCGTGGCAACGCGACCTGTCGGTCAGCCAGAACAAGATCGGCGACGTGCAGAGAGCCCAGGGGGACCTGAAATCCGCCCTGGCCTCCTACCGCGCGAGCCATGCCATCTTCGAGTGTCTGGCCGCCGCGGACCCGGACAACGCCGCCTGGCAACGCGACCTGTCGGTCAGCCACGGCAAGCTGTTCCAATTTCACCAATCAGCCGGTCAACAGGCCGAAGCGGTCGAGGCGTTGCGCCGCTGTCACCAGATCCTGCGGTCCATGCGGGAGCGGGGCATGCACCTGGACTCGGAGGCGGCACAGTTGCTGGAGGAGTTAAACGGCCAGTTTCGCAATGTCAGCGGTGCGCCCGATCCCCGATCGCGAGAGGCAAAGGCGACGACTCAACGCTGGTTGGCCTCGGACGACGAATCGGCTCCTCCGGAGGCGACGCGGCATCGAATAGATGAGATTTGCGGGTTGCTCGACGCCGATCAGCCCGCCGCAGCACTGCAATGCGCCACGGCCTCGCCGAACAACGACCACTGGATCGCCAACGCTCATGCGGTATGTCTGTTGCGGATGGGGAAGTACCAAGAGGCGATGCAGATCCTTCAACCGCTCGTACGGCATGGAACGGACAAAACGTTGTCGAGATATGATCCTTTTGCATTCAGGGTCAACTATGCGACCGTATTGCTGCTGCTTGGCCAAGTGGGGGAGGCGGTCCGGGTCATCGATCAACTGGTGGCTGACGATCACTCCGAAGTGATCAAGCTTCGCCGAGCCGTCAAGGCATGGGAGCGTTCACTTGGATTCTGGCAGTCGTGGCAGTATCGGCATGGCCGACCAGTGAATCGCCCTGTGGAACTGGAGCCGCCCCTTGGCCGACTCCTCTGATGCATCCGACGTTCATCACTCGGGCAACAACCCCTCTAGCCATCACATGCATGACTTGGAACCTTTAATCGAGTCCTGAATCAACGAGGAACCCCATGAGCAGCAGAACCATCCTTGTGACGGGCGACATCATCGCCGACTGTCTTACCTATCGCGGCGGGCGGGAGGAGTCGGGCATCGGCAGGCGGCGAGGGACGCGCATGCTCGAAATGCTCGGCGGAGCGGCGCTACCTGCGACAACCTCCAAGCCCTCGCGGCCATCCGGGCGAACAAGGCGGCCGAGGCGAAGAGCACGGACAAAGCCGGCGATGGGTTCAGCGTTTCGGGTACGAGCGTGGGGCGATGATCCCATGCCATCGCCCTGCTCAAGGTGGCGGACACTCACCAGAGGCTCGGCCACCGGGATCAGGCGGCGGACTTCACGAGGAGGTGCCGCGCGGCGGTGCAGGCGATGCAGCGCGATGGCTTGGCCGTAGACCCCGAGTTGGTCAGTAATCTGGAGCGACTTGAGGCGGCGATGTGAGATCATCTTTCGGCTTTACATAAGGAACGAGTAAATGCCTACCGAACATAACTCTCTGGATCCTTCCTTTTCACCGCTGTGGCAGGGGATGGAGCATGCTCAACCGGTTTGGCTACTCAACCCACTGAGGCAGTGGACCAACGACATGCGTGTCCTGTCCCCTGAGGCATGGCTCGACGTCACCCGTTGGCGACAAGAGCCAGTCACTGTTCCATCGTTTACCCAATTGCCGCCCATCAACGCGATGCCGTTGAGAGACGCAGGGATGGCGTACCACGAACCGGTGGCACCGGACAAAATGAATACGGTGCCACCCGCGTGGTATGACGAGTTCCGTTCACAGGATCATCAGGAGCCATCGCATGTCGTTGACTTTGGATGAACAGGCGCAGGCGGTGGTGGAGGTGGCCAAGCGAGCGACGCCGGAGGGGGTGCCTCTGGGGGTGGGAGCCTTGCTGGCGGCGGCGGTGCATGTGGACGGGGTGAACGGGCTGGGTGAGGTGCTGCCACCTTTGCGAGCGCACATCAACTCGCCGGTGCCAGTGCGGAACGAGGTCGGCAAGGTGCCGCTGGACGAGGACTTGGCGTCGATCCTCAATAGCTTGGCGAAGCGGGATCGGCCGGTAACGGTGGTGGATCTGCTCAGCGCTCTGCTGATCAGCCAGGCGGGCGTGGAGTTTCTCAGGCAGCGGAAAGTGCCTGAGGATCTGGTGCGCAAGGCAGTGAGCGTCGTCCTTGAACGGGCGTTACAGCAGGTCAGCGGCAAACCCGAGGAGGCGTCCTCGTCGCAGCCGACACATACGATTGGGGCATCGACCGGAGCCGTTGGTGCCGGGTCTTCAGGAGCTTCCGGAGCTTCCGCGGGCGGGGGCGGAGGTGGCGGTAAGGCTTGGCGAAGTTCACATCAGCGTGCCCAGGCGCTCAAAGCGTTGGGTTCCTTTGGGCGAATGCTGACCGAATCGCCTCCGCCGGCGAGGGGCACCTTCGACAGCACCGGCTCGCTGCGGGGGTTGATGACCACCCTGAGCAAGATGGGCCGGCACAACGCGATCGTGGTCGGCCACCCGGGTACAGGCAAGACGGCGATCATCTACGAGCTTGCCCGACGGATGGCGCGTCAGGACGCCTCGCTGCCTGCTCGGCTTCGCGAGATGGATCTGTTCGAACTGCACCCGACATTCCTTCGCTCGGGCGCGTCGGTCGTGGGGCAGTACGAGGAGCGGGTCAAGGAATTGATCACCACGCTCAAGGCGAATCCGAAGGTGATTCTGTTCATTGATGAAGTCCACGCGATGTTCCAAAGCGCGGTGCATGGCCGCACACCATGGTCAGAAGGCAACGAGGCATTCAAAGGGGCCTTGAGTCGTGGCGACCTGTCATGTATAGGTGCGACGACGTGGTCGGAGTACCGTCACTACATCGAACCGGACGGAGCGTTGACGCGGCGGTTCGACCTGATTCGACTCGATCCGCCGACATCGGCGCGGACCGTGGAGATCCTGCGCTCCCGCCTGCCAAAGCTGCTGACGCATTTCGCGCCGCTGCCCGTGGATGAGTCTCTGTGCGAGCGCGCGGTGGCGCTCACCGACGAGTACCTGCCCGCACGTTACCAGCCGGACAAGGCGATCCAGCTTCTCGACCAGGCGTGTGCGCTGTGCGTCACAAGCGACCCGCCAGGCCAGGCCCTGACGGAGCAGCACCTGTTTGCTGCGCTGGAGCAAGCGACAGGCCACCGTGTCGTGCGCAGCGACCAACTCACGGAAGCCGGCGTGCTGGCAAGGCTCAAGGACAAGATCGTTGGCCAGGACGCGTTGCTGGTCGACATCGCTCGGGGGTTCGTCGCTGGACTGGGTCAGTGGAAGCAGCGGCAGAAGCCGCGGGGCGTCTACCTCTTCGGCGGGCCGACGGGTGTGGGCAAGACCGAGGTCGCCCTCACGCTCGCACGAATCCTCGGCGGAGACCGCGACGCACTGATTCGCATCGACTGCAACACGCTTAGCAGCGTTGGCGGCGGGGGGTCGGTCCCATGGCGGCTCCTGGGCGTGCCCGAGGGGTTTGTCGGCTACGCGCGCGGCCAGGGCGGGTTGCTGTCGCGCGTTCGTGACTTGCCCGAGTGCATCGTCTTGTTCGACGAATTTGAGAAGGCCGACCCCTCCGTGGGCCAGGTATTACTGCGCATCCTGGATGAGGGCACGTGCGAAGACGTGGACGGGAACCAACTCGACTTCCGCCGTACATTCGTGATCTTCACGAGCAACGCGGGCTGTGAGTATCCACCCGACCGTGGCTTCGGGTTCACACCCAGCGACGGCCCCGCGTCACCGACGGTGGATATCGATGCCCTGCACGCAGAGCTGCGGCGAGTCGGCTTGGGGCAGGAGTTCATCGCCCGCATCGAGCACACGTTCCTGTTCCAAGCCCTCGACGCCGCATCGATCCGCACAATTCTCGGTCGCCAGCTCGATGCCCTCGCACGAGATGCATTGATCCACGGCTTGACGTTGCAGTGGGCCGAGGTACTCGTGGACCATCTCGCAGGGCAATGGCAGCCACGGTTTGGTGTGCGCCACCTGGCTGTCATCCTCAAGAACCGCGTTATCGAGCAACTCAACCTCGCCGATGCTCAAGGCGAGCTTCGCGGCGTGACGGCGGTTGAGCTTCAACCGATGCAGTCATCCAACCTAGGCGACGTACGTAAAGGCATTGGCTATGCCACCCGCCGTATCGAAGGCGATCGGCTTATTATCCAACTCGCATGATTCCCTCAGCAAGGAGAATCCCATGGCCCTAACGTTTGATGACCTTAAGAAGCTGCTCGACACCGAGAACGTCAAGTACTTCCAGCATCCCACCTCGCCCCTCGTCCTTGCCGGCTTCACGGGCACGCAGGGCAGCTACCAGATCACCATCGGCCTGCACATCGACGGTCAGTTCCTCCAGTTCCGCACCACTCACTACGCCACCTGTAAGCCCGATAGTCCGCATGCACCCGCGGTACTAAACCTTCTGGCCGCTCTCAACTTCAAGACCCGTTGGGTCAAGTGGGCTTGGGACTGCAACGACGGCGACATCGCCGCCATGGGCGACATGTGGATCATGGACGGCACCGTCACCACCGCCCAGTTCAGCCGCATGCTCGGCAACATCCTCCCCGCAATCGACGTCGCGTCGCCCCGTATCAAGGCCGTCATCGACACCGGCACCGACCCTGGCGAACCCGACCCCATGGAGCTTTTCAAGAAGGCACTGGACAAGGTTGACGCACCTCCATCCTCACCGCCCAACCCCGAGCCGGTGACCGAGATCTGACGACCTGCCGTCGCAGCAATGATGGAATGCGTTTATGGCTGATGTTGCATCGCCAAACCTAAATCGAGTCCCGCAGGACCACGACTCACGCGTGATCCGCGTGTTCATCTCATCGACCTTCCGCGACATGCACGCGGAGCGCGATCACCTTGTCACCGTCGTGTTTCCCGAACTTCGCGAGCGACTGGAGCGGCTGGGGTTGGAGTTCTTCGACGTGGACTTGCGATGGGGCGTGCCCGAAACCGGCATTGATGGGGAAAAAGCCAACTCCTGGGCCTACTGCAAGCAGTGGATCGACCGTGTCGAGCCTTTCTTTGTCTGCATGCTCGGCGAACGCTATGGATGGGTGCCCAAGCCGCATGAGATCCTTCACGAGCATGATCGCGAACTTTGGAAGGGACGATCCGTCACCGACATGGAGGTCCGCCATGCGGTGCTCAGCGAACGCGTCCATCGACGAAGCATGTTCTATCTCAGGGATTCGTTCGTTCCTCCGCCGCCTGCAACATCCCCCGAGATCTACTCAGAGTTCGTCGACACTGAGCCAGTGTCGGTGCGGAATCTGACCGATCTGAAGCGCGATATACGAGGAAGTGGCCGACCGGTGCGACCGTACACCTGTCGCTTTACGGGCAAGGAGTTCACTGAGCTTGACGACTTTGGCAATCTCGTACTGGAAGACCTCTGGTCGGGCGTGCTGCGGGATGATCGCTTCGTCAGCAAGGACGCATGGCGGCACGTGCTCGGGCACGACCCTGACGCCGATCCTCTCTATGCGGACGAATTGCAGCCCATCCCGCGCGGGCTTTGGGAGAAGCTCGTCGAACTCGCCCGCCCCGCGCCACTCACGCCGCTGGAGGCCGAGCGACGGCAGATGGACGCTTTCGCCCAGACCCGGCTGCGATGGTTCCAGGGCCGGACGAGCGAACTCGCGTCGCTCCGTGACTTCATCAACGGCGACGCATCGTCCGACCAATCACCGCGCTTGTGTGTTGTCGCTGCGGTGCCGGGGCAGGGTAAATCCGCACTGCTGGCCAAGCTTTCCCGATCGCTGGACGATTCTCCGCATTGTGTCATCACCCACTTCGTCGGTGCGTCCGAACGAAGCGCCGACGCACGGTCACTTCTGCTGCGCCTGATTCAGGAACTCGATGCCAGTGGGATCGCCTGGCCGGCAGAGGAGAATCCTACTGAGGACTTCGACGGCCTCCGCGTGCGCCTGCTCAAACGCCTCGGCGACTACAAAGGCGAGCAATGCATCGTCGTCGAGTATCTGAAGGAATACTGCAAGGAACTCGATTCACCCCACGTTGATGCCATCTGCCAACTCGAACAGGCGAAGAACCCGCTCTACCTTCTCGTGCTGCTGGGCGAACTGCGCACGCTTGGCGGGAACGAGATGAACAAGATCGTTCCGATGAGGATCAGGAATCTTGAGCAGGACTTCCCCGACACCACGCACCTGTTCGACTGGGCCATCGATCGCACACGCAAAGCATTTGGCGACGAACCCGTCCGGCTCTGGTTCACGTACCTGGCTCTGGGCCGCGTCGGCATGTCCAGCCGCGAACTCGTTGACCTGCTCAAGCTCAAACTCGGCGACGAAGGTGCCAAGACCGCCCTCCGCATCGAGCGCAGCATACGCCGCTACCTCCAGCCCCGCGGCCAGCAACTCGACTTTTTCCACGGCCAACTCCGCCAGGCCATCGAACAACGCTACACCGCCAACGCCGCCGCACGCGAACCCGCCCATGTGACGCTCGCCAGCTACTTCTGGGATACCGCCGACCCGGGGCGAGAGACCAAATGGGCGTGCGATGCTCCGCGGCCGTTCACGGAACTTCCATACCACCTCGAACGATCCGGTACGCGGATGGTCGAGCCGTTCGTCCAGATCATGGAGGACCTCTTCTTCCTCGAAGCCAAGAACCGGCACGGACTGATCTTTGACGTGCCCGCGGACTTTGAAGGCGCACGGAGGGTGTGCGGTGATGTTCACCCGCGGTCCAAGACTCTTGATCTATTGAGCCGCGCGCTTCGCCGCGACCTGCACTTCATCCACCGCCACCGGGAAAACTACCCCCAAGGCCTTTTCCAGCAAATGTGCAACCATGCCTGGTGGTACGACCATCCCGATGCCGAGCCACATTACGTCGAGCCTGAAGCTGGTTGGAACCCAGACAACGCTCCCTGGCGGCGCGGTGGTACGTCGCTGCATACGCTGATCAATCACTGGCGTCGCCAACGTGAATCACGTGCCGAGGGGTTTGCGTGGGTGCGGTCGCTTCGCCCACCACCGGTTGCTCTTGATTCGCCGCTCAGGGCGGTCTTGCGCGGCCATGAAGACCGCGTCACCCACGTGGCGTTCTCCCCAGACGGCACGCGCATCGTCTCGGGGTCAAGCGACCACGCCGTCCGCGTGTGGGATGCCCGAAGCGGCCTAGAGCTTGCCGTGCTGCGCGGCCACAAGGGCTACGTCACCAGCGTGTCGTTCTCCCCAGACGGCGTGCGTATCGTTTCAGCGGGTTCAACCGACAATGCCGTTCGCGTGTGGGATGCCCAAAGCGGCTTAGAACTCGCCGTGCTGCGCGGTCACGAGGGCGTGGTTTTCAGCGTGGCGTTCTCCCCTGATGGCACACGCATCGTCTCGGGATCATGGGACCATACCGTACGGGTGTGGGACGCCGAAAGCGGCGTTGAGCTTGCCATCCTGCGCGGCCACGAAAAAGGAGTCGCCAGGGTGGCGTTCGCCCCGGACGGCGCGCACATTGCCTCGGGATCAGGCGACAAGACCGTCCGCGTGTGGGACGCCGAAAGATGCGTTGAGCGGGCCATTCTGCGCGGTCACGAGCACCCCGTCACCCAAGTCGCATTCTCCTCAGACGGCACCCGCATCGTTTCAGCAGGGTCAAGCGGCAAGACCATCCGCGTGTGGGATGCCCAAAGCGGTGTAAGGCTTGCCGTGCTGCGCGGCCACGAGGGCGGCGTTACCGGCGTGACGTTCGCCCCAGACGGCACGCGCATCGTCTCGGGGTCAGACGACAAGACCGTCCGCGTGTGGGACGCCGAAAGCGGCGTCGAGCGGGACATCTTGCGGGGTCACGAGGCCCGTGTCACCAACGTGGCATTCTCCCCAGACGGCACGCGCATCGTCTCGGGGTCAAGCGATAATACTATTCGCGTGTGGGATGCCCAATGCGGTGTCGAGGGGGCGGTTCTGCGCGGCCACGAGGGCGTGGTTTTCAGCGTGGCGTTCGCCCCGGACGGCGCGCGCATTGCCTCGGGATCAGGCGACAAGACAGTCCGCGTGTGGGACGCCGAAACATGCGTCGAGCGGACCAATTTGCGCGGTCACGAGGACCCCGTCACCCAAGTCGCATTCTCCCCAGACGGCGCCCGCATCGTCTCCGGGTCAGACGACAAGACCGTCCGCGTGTGGGACGCCGAAAGCGGCGTCGAACGGGACATCTTGCGGGGTCACGAGGCCCGTGTCACCAACGTGGCATTCTCCCCAGATGGCACCCGC
>JBGSTK010000207.1:0-41854 GCA_041736565.1 Phycisphaeraceae bacterium
CATGGCCCACTGGGCGGGGGTACGACCGGCGTTCTCACCGGCCGCCGCCGCGACGCCGGCCCGACCGGCGTAACCGAGATAGACGTACATGAACGTGCCCGGCAGCATGGCGATCCAACTGGCGATCACGCAGGGCCAGAACCGGATCGCGGTCAGGCCGTAGAGATAGTTCTGGAGATTGAACGGGATGGCCGGGGACAGACGCAGCAGCGCCACGATCTTCCAGCCGCCTTCGCTCACGGCACGGTCGACGGCGCGGAACTTGGGGAACCGTCCCAGCCGCCGCTCCACGGTGTCCCGGGCGAGGTAGCGACCGATGAGAAACGCCAGCGCAGCGCCGGTCGTCGAACCGATCGACACCGCCACGGTTCCCCAAAGCAACCCGAAGATCGCCCCGGCAGCCAACGTCAGGGCCGCGCCCGGCAGCATCAGCACCGTGGCGATTACGTAGACCCCTGCGAACACCAGCGGGCCCCAGATGCCCATGTCCTGGACCGCCGCGCCGAGAGCGTCCACGATCCGGCCCATCGGCAGCAGACGCGCGATCGCCAGCAGCGCCAATACCGTGATGATCACGGATGCCAGGCGAATCCACTGGCTCCATCGACCGGATGCGGTCTGACCGCCTGTGTCTGGCTGACGCACGTCTGTTTGATTCATGGCAACGCTCATTTCATGTCCTTGCTGATCAACAATGATTTATTCGCTCCAGGCTTCCGCTTCAGTCACCGCGACGAGTTCCTGCCCGACGCAAACGGTTCGCCGGCCAAAACTGGCCATGTAACGAACCGTGTGGGTGCCCAAGGGCAGGATCAGCAGCGCGAACCAGACATTGCCGATCCGCCGTTGCATTGAGCAGAAGGTTGGCAGGCCGTCGCTGCACACCTTCATCGTGTCGGCGTCCGGGCATTCGACTTCCAACGTGCATCGCTGTCCCATGCAGTAAACCATCGCCGCGTCCTTTCTCAGGTGGCCGGTTGCCCGTCTTTGACCAGTGATCCCCCACACGACGAACCGCAGCCGGCGGTGCATGCGAAGCAGTGCTCACCGGTCGCAATGCGCCGCCCCCGGAAGGTCGCCGGGTCGAAGGCGCGCACGTGAGTCGCGCCCTGGTCGGCTGGCAAACCCAAGGCGTAGTTGAAGTCGCAGTCGTACATCGTCCCGTCCCAGCCCACCTGCAACTGGTGGCGGCACATCAATCCCTCAACGGTGTGGGGGTTGAAGCTGTCGCGCAGAAGCTGCATGTACTGCTCAGCCTGTCCCTCGCGGGCCAGGTCGTGTAGAAAGCGGCCGATGGGGATGTTCGTGATCGTCAGAAGTCGGTTGAAGCGGATGTCGTGCTCGTTGAACAGCGCCACGCGATACGCGTCGGCCAGCGGTTGCTGGTCAGGCGGCAGCGACGGGCCGAGCGGGTTGTAGACCAGATCCAACTGCTTGTCCGCGTCCCGGGCGTAGCCGACGTGATTCAGGCGATGGAGCACTTCCACGCTGTTGGTATAGACATGGCGACCGCGCTGCTTGTCCACGTTGTTCGGCAGGTAGCACGGCAACGAGGCGACCAGATGCACGCCGCGCTCGGCGAACCAGTGAGGAAAGCCGGCATAGCCGCGCTGGAGCATGATCGTCAGATTCGTTCGCACCATTACCCCCAGACCCCACGCCTGGGCCTCATCGACGAACTCGCGGAAGTGCGGGTGCATCTCCGGCGCACCACCGGTAATGTCCAGCGTCTTGGCCCCGGCGCGATGGGCGGCATCGAGTACATCTCGCATCGTCTGCCACGTCATCTGTTCCTGTCGCGTGGGCGAAGACTCGACGTGACAGTGCCGACAGGCGAGGTTGCACCGCAGGCCGATGTTGGCTTGGACCGTCTCGATCGAAAGCCCCGAAAGCGGCTGGCCGGTCACGCTTTGGACTGCTTCGTCAAAGGCGTTTTGTCCGGCGATGGTCAATGTCGCGGTGTGTGAGGTCATAAACCGACTCCTGTCAGAACCATAGCGGTCAGATGTGAGTCGAGTGTATCCGGCGATCCTTACACCAAGATCCGCGTTTTCAGCGGTAGTCGGGGTTGGGGTGGTCGAAACGGCAACCGGCTTCCCACTTACTGCGTTGATTGCCGTGGGCGGGCACGCCGCCGGCGTCCTTGAGCATCCTGGCCAGGTGCAGCAGGTTCCACGTCATAAAAGTCGTGTTGCGCTGCGTGAAGTCGTTGCTCGGCCCGCCGGAGTTCTCGTCGAGGTAAGACGGCCCCGGACCCGCTTCACCGAGCCATGCGGCATCGGCCTGCGGCGGGATTGTGTAGCCGATGTGCTGCAGCGAGTAGAGAATGCTCATGGCACAATGCTTCGCACCGTCCTCGTTGCCGGTGATGATGCATCCGCCGACCTTGCCGTAGTAGGCGTATTGCCCGGCGTCGTTCATGTCGGCCGACGTGGAGTACAGCCGCTCGATCACTTTCGTGCAGACCGAGGAGCGGTCGCCAAGCCAGATCGGCGTACCGATCACCAGGATGTCGGCGGCCTTGACCTGTTCGTAGAGCCCGGGCCAGTCGTCCCGGGGCCAGCCGTGCTCGGTCATGTCCGGGTAGACGCCGGAGGCGATCTCGTGATCGACCGCCCGGATCGTCTCGACGTTGACCGCGTTGGCCCGCATGATCTGTCGCGACACGTCCATCAGGCCATCGGTATGCGATGTCTCTGGGCTGCGTTTGAGCGTGCAGTTGATGAAGAGGGCCGTCAGATCGTCATAACGGGCCGGCGCATTTTCACATTGTTGTTGTTGCTTCGAATTCAATGTCATTGCTGATTCCTTGGCAAGGGTAAGTGTTGTTCTGTACGTCGTGTCATCCCCGTTCGCCTCTCAGGTAAGCGGCGGTGATCTCGCTACCGGGTGATTCGAAAACCTGCTGGGCCCTGCCGGATTCCACGACCGTGCCCGCACCGTCGCGGACCCAGAACATCACCACGTCATCAGCAATACGCCGGGCCTGTGCGAGGTTGTGGGTGACGACCACTACGGTGTATTTGCCACGAAGCGAGGCGATCAGGTCTTCCACCACGCCGCTGGCGATCGGGTCGAGCGCGCTGCACGGCTCGTCCATGAGTAGCACCTTCGGGTCCAGCGCCAGGGCCCGAGCGATACACAGCCGCTGCTGCTGTCCGCCGGACAGACCGGACGCCGGGGCATTGAGCCGGTCCTTAACCTCCTCCCACAGGCCGACCCGACGCAACGCGATCTCGGCTTCGGCATCACGCTCACTTCGCCGGCGCAGGCCGTGCTGCTTGAGCGGGAACGTCAGGTTCTTGCGAATCGACAGCGGCAGCGGATTGGGCTTCTGAAAGATCATGCCCACCCGACGCCGCAGTGCAATCAGGTTCACCGTACCGTTGGTGATGTCGGTCTGATCCATTTCTACGCGCCCGGTTACATGGCAGCCGGGCACAAGATCGGTCATGCGATTCAGGCACGTCAGGAACGTGCTCTTGCCGCAGCCGGACGGACCGATGATCGCAGTAATGCAGTTGCGATGGATCGACAGATCGACGTTGTGCAGGGCGGGCTTCGCACCGTAGCTTACCGCAAGATCATGCACGGTCATGCACGGCTCACGGGTTGGACAACATGCCTCACGATCCGCCCAAGGACGCAGCATGTCGGTTGTAGGAGACGTAGTTGTCATCGTGTAATCCTTCCACCGAGCCATCGGTCGGCGATCCAGAAAGTCAGAATATTGATCGTGATCAGCAGCCCCAGCAGGACGATGGCTGTGGCGTAAGCGCGGCCTTCGCCGCCGGGCACGTTCATGGCCAGGTCGTAGATGTGAATCGACAACGACCGGCCCGAGTCGAACAGCGATTCGGGCATCCGATCGACGTACCCGCTGGTAAACAGTAGCGCCGCTGTTTCAGCCAAGGCACGGCTGGTGCTCAAGATCAGGCCGACCACCAGGCCGGGCGTTGCGGCAGGCAGCAGAATCCGCCAGAGCATCGCACTGCGGCTAAGGCCGAGTGCCGCGCCGGCCTTGCGGTAGTCATCGGGCACGGCAAGCAACCCCTCTTCCGCCGAGCGAATAAGCAGTGGCAACACCATGCACGCCAGCGTCAGCCCGCCCGAGAGAATCGAGAAACCCATGCCGAGGTAGATGCTGAATAGCGCGTTGCCGAACAACCCGAAGACGATCGAGGGTACGCCCGCCAGCACATCCAGCGACCGCCGAATCGACCGACCCAGCCATCCATCCGCCCGTGCAAATTCGGCCAGCAGGATCGCGGTCGCCAGACCGATCGGAACGCTCACCGCCAGGCACACCGCCAGGATCAACAAGGTCGAGACGAGAATCGGCCCGATTCCCCCGGCCCGGCCCGCGTCGCGCGGCGAGTCAGTCAGGAACTGCCACGAGAGGTGTTCCACGCCATGTCGCACCAGGTCCGCCACGATCCAGAAGAACACACCGACAACCATCAGCGCGATCGCCCAGACGACCAGAGCCATCACGCGATCCGACCATTGCCCGGTCGGCAGCATCATCTGCGATGTGCTCGATGTATCAGCCACGCGACCAGCTCCTTCCCATCCATTCCGACAGCCCGACGAGCACGATGATCATGAGCATCAGCATCAGGCCGCTGACGAACAGGGCCGAGCGGTGATGGTCCATCGCGTAGCCGAGTTCCAAGGCGATGTTGGCGGTCATCGTTCGGACCGGGTCGAAGACGCTATGGGGAACCTGCACGACGTTGCCCGCCACCATAAGCAGGGCCATGGTCTCC
The DNA here is from genome assembly GCA_041736565.1 of Phycisphaeraceae bacterium. Lineage (GTDB taxonomy): Bacteria > Planctomycetota > Phycisphaerae > Phycisphaerales > Phycisphaeraceae > JBBDMX01. The sequence continues at coordinate 4,770 of JBGSTK010000207.1, forward strand.
CCGATCGCACGGCCGGTGGCCAACAGCACAGCCGTGACGATGCCGCCACGCGCTGCGGGCAGGGCCGCGCCAAAAATGACACCGAGCCGCGAAAAACCCATCGCATGCGCTGCCTGGAGATGCGCCTGCGGCACACTGCGAAGCGCCGCCTCGCTGAGCAGCGCCACTGTAGGCAGGATCATGATCGCGAGGATGACAATCGCTGCGAGCAGACTCTGCCCCGGCGGCTGCAACTTCGCGATCAGTGGGGCCAGCACAACCAGGCCCCAGAAGCCGTAGACCACCGACGGGATGCCGGCCAGCAGTTCGAGCACCCGGTGGTGGACCTGGCCAATGCGCCGAGGAGCGTAGAAGCGGGTGAACAGCGCGCAGGCAACTCCCAGCGGCGCAGCGACGGCGATGGCACCCGCAGTGGCCAGCAACGTGCCGACGAGCATCGGTGTCAGGTTGAATCGTCCCTGTTCTGGGCCACCCGCGGGATGCCAGGATGGATCGCTGAAAAAGCGTGTCAATCCCACTGTCTGCAGAGCCGGCCAGGCTTCGATGACCAGGAATAGGACGATGAGCACGACAATCGCGCCGGCGAGGATGCCCGCGAGGCGCAGGATTCGTTCAAGCCAGCGATCCGTTCCACTTGGCCGACGAGATACGCTTTGTTCGCAGTTGTTCAGGAGCATGGTGGATTTCTTCAGTCGTTGCGCATCAGTCAGTCAGCCACCGGAACGAAATACTGCGCTTCCACCAGGTCGTTCACCGTCGAGGACCGGGCGAAGTCGATGAACGCCTGGGCAAGCGGCGAGACAGTGCCATGAGTCACAAGATTCAGCGGGCGTGACATTGGGAACGTTCCGTTGCGGACGTTGGCGGTTGTTGCCTCGACGCCATCCATGGGCAGCAGCCGAATCGGCACGCCGCGACCGATCTCATAGTCCGCGGTTCCCACGGAGACATAGCCGATCGCATTAACGTCGCCGGCCACGGTGCGGATGCCCTGTTGGTTGTCGCCGATGATGACACTTGCCTTGATGTCCGGGCTGGACAGGCCGAAGTGCTTGAGAAACACCTCGAGCGTGGCTCGCCCGTCGGCCTTGCTGACCGCCGTGATCGGCGCATCGACGCCGCCGACCTGCGACCAGTTTGAGACGCGGCCTGTATAAATCGCAATCACCTGTTCATCGGTCAGCGATTGCACCGGGTTGTCGCGGTGAGCAATCACCCCCACGCCATCCATCGCGATCGTGTGGGCGGTCAGATCGGTCTCCTGCGGTTTGAGGGCGCGCGACGCCATGCCGATGTCGGCCGTGCCGCGCCTGGCGTCGGCGATGCCGCGTGATGAGCCACCGGTCTGGACATCAACACGCACATTGGGATGGAGCTTTTCAAATCGCTTGGCGATCTCTCCGGCCAGCGGTGCAACGGTGCTGGAGCCAGTCAGGACGAGTTTGCCTCGCAAGCCGTCGCCGGACGAGGATGCCCCGGATTCCCCCTCGCCGCAGCCCGGAGCCGCCAGTAATACAAGACTCAACGTGATGTAGGCGATGTACGTTGTCGCAAGTTTCATGGCGTGGTCCTTGGGGTGTTGGGGTCGCGAAGCGGCAGCAGGTGTTGTTGTTGTTCGGTTCCAAATCTGATGAGGGCGTATCCGTTACTCAATCGGAGCGCGCAAGTCAGGGCGCAATAACTGGCTCCATTCGTGATCAAAGCCGTGAACGAGCGGCCCGCCTTCGAACGGTCGGTCTTCGTTGGCCCACTGAAAGATGCCGCCTTTGAGATTGAATATCTGCCACTGCGATTCGGCCAGCTGCGCAACGCGACTGGCGGCCATACCGGACCGATAGCCGATGCTGCAGTAGAAGACCACCGGCCGGCCGGCGCGTGCATGTTCGAGCACCCGGTCAGGCGGGTCGGCATCTTCAAAGTCCACCCACAACACGGCATTGGGCAGATGGCTGACCCGATACTCCTGCTCGGTTCGGGTATCGACCAGCAACACGTCCCCGGCGTCGTCAGACTCGAGCATCGTCGCCAGTTGCGATTGGGTCAGCACCGGCGCGTCAAACGCTTGAACCGCCCATTGGGCCCTGGCGTCAAACTCTTTCACCCGATCTGCGGAGTCTTGCTTTGTGCAAGCGGTCATCAACGCCAAGACCATCATCACCACGATGGGGGACATCCTTACCCGGAGGCGCAACTTTTCAATGACAGGCCAAGGCATTAAGTACCCCTTTCGATCTCTGATGAGTTCGCATCGTTGAACCGTAACTGGCAGCAGCCCAAGTCGATCCCGTTTTTCAAACGCCGAGCGGCGAGTTCGGGCGCAAGGCGGTAACGGACCGCCTTGCCATCGCGGTCCGCCTGAACCATGCGGGCATCACGCATGATCCGCAGATGGTGCGACAGCAAGCTTTGGTCGATTCGCAGCACCGCGTTGAGTTCACCGACACGCTGGGGGTGATCCAGCAGCAACCGCACCACGCCGAGCCTAGTCGAGTCCGCCAGCACCCGAAGAATCTCGGCGCAGTGGTCGGCGTTCTCTGGCGTGGTGGTGTGTGACGCGTGCATGTTGGCACTTTCATATGAATGCGGGTTCAGCTATCCGGCCAAAGTGAACCCACGGCCGGGGGAAGCCGTGGGCTCGTTGTGAACCCAAGGCTTGGGGAAAGCCGTGAGTTCGGTCGGGGGGTTGGGCTAACAGCAGCCGGAATCGGGATCGCAGCACGCCGACCCGTCAGCCAGTTCCGTGGCCTGGTAGTCGATGCCCTTGGTCTGACGCGGCGATCGGATCGCGGCATGGGCGCAGTTGAAGACCGGTGCATCCTCGGCCTGCACCGCTTCACGCGGTTCGATGCCTTTGACTTGCCCGGCGTAGGGGCCGTTCGGATCGGTCATCAGTCGGTAGGTCTTCTCGCATACCGCCATGCGCTGGCCCCGGTAGAGCACGTGTCCGTCGTCGTCGCGCACCTGCTTCCATGGGCCGGTGTAGACCACCGCCTGATTGCGGTCCAGGCAAGAACCTTCCTTGCCCTTGTAGGCCCGGACGGTGACGGAGCGGAACTCGATGCCGTCGATCGTCTGCCACGGCTCGTCTTGCCGCTTGAGCAACTCGATGCCGTAGAAGCCGGCTTCCTCGAACATTTCGAGAAACCGATCCTCGCGGAATGCGCCTGAAAGGCAGCCGGACCACAGATGCGGGTCGTTGAGCATCTCAGGCGTAGGGTGTTCATCACAGACGATGTCCGAGATGACCACGCGTCCGCCGGGCCGAAGCACGCGATGCATCTCGCGGAACAACTGCTGTTTCTCATCAGTGCGGACAAGATTGAGCACGCAGTTGCTCACGATCAGATCAACGCTGTTGTCAGCGACGAGCGGTTCATCCTGACGAAGCCGATCGCAATATGCCCGGTACTCATCGGCCTGCTCGACGCTGTTGATCGGGTTATCCGCCAACCATGCGGCGGCACGATCGAGGTCGAGTGCCATGTCCTGAATCCGCGCCTTGCGGAACTCGACGTTGCGGTGACCGATCTTCTCCGCCATCTCGTCCTGGTACTTGCGGGACAGTGACAGCATCGCGTCGTTGAAGTCCAGGCCGATGACACGCCCGGTCGATCCAACTTTCTGGGCGAGGATGTAGCACACCTTGCCCGCGCCGCTGCCGAGGTCCACGACCACGTCTCCTTCGCGAGCATGGGCAGACGGATCGCCGCAACCATAATCCTTCTCGATGATCTCGTCGGGCAACATCTTCAGATACTGCGTGTCATACTCCGCCGTGGGGCAGCACAACCCCGGCTCGAGCGTCTGGGCACCCTTGGCGTAGCGATCGCGAATCGCATGCTCCAGCGATGATCCGTCGGATTCAGACGTTCGGGGGAGCTGCGTACCGCTTTCCAGCACTTGTGTATCCATCGTGATCAACTCCTGTCAGCCCGGTTCGCTTGCGTCGGCTCCGAGCGGGCGTTCTTGCTTCTGATGGATGTATGTCGGGCTGGTCAGCCGAACCTTACGTCGATCGCTCAGGAATTCCTCAAACCGGCTCGACGCATCGCCCCAACACTCGACAGTGTCGAAACCACATAAGGCACCAGGACGGTCAGGCCCATTCGCCACGCGCGGCCGGCTGAGACTTCGCCCCGCAAGATTGCATCGCCGTGGTTGATCATGATGAGAATCGCTCCCACGATGACCGCGTAGGCCAGTCCCCGTCGGATGACCGAGGGCGTGAGGGCGAGTCGCAACCATGAACGGCAGGTCTGCATCATTTCGCTCGGGCTCCTGTATGCTCATCGCACGGCGACCCGGTTTGCGGACCGCTGCCTTCGATCAGTAGCGATGCAATCAGGGATGTCCAGCCAAGTTGATGGCTCGCACCCAGCCCCTTGCCGTTGTCGGCGTGAAAGTATTCATGGAAGAAGATCATGTCGCGCCAATTGTCCCGGCCGGCCAGTGCCCCCAACGCCTGGTTGCAGGGGCGGGTTGCCGACTCGCTCGGCATAAACAGGCGCAGACAACGTGAGGCGATCTCGTCGGCCGCCTGGTTGAGCGTGAGCGGCCCCTGGTCGGCCTTGGGGTGGGGGACCGTCAGCCGGTCGCCATAGAAGCGGCCGTACTGTCGCAGGGCGTGGATGAACAGGTAGTTGATCGGCAACCAGACCGGGCCACGCCAGTTGGAATTGCCGCCGAACATGGTGGACTGGGACTCGCCCGGTTCGTAAGCGACGCGACACGACGCTCCGCCCATGTGCATTGTGAAGGGGTGCTGCTCGTGCCAGCGCGACAACGACCGGACACCGAACAGCGAGAGAAACTCCGACTCGTTCATCATCAACGCGACCACGCGGCGCAAACGATCTTCGGAGGGGATCGCCAGGAGTCGATGGGCTCTGCTGCATTCCTGCTCGGTGTCGAGTTCGAGGTAGCTGACATGCCGGGCGAGGTCGGCCCGATTCTCCAAGAACCAGTTCATGCGTTTTTTGAAGCCGGGCAAACGGTCGATCTTGGACTGTTCGAGCACCTCGACTGCGGCGATCGGCAGCAGGCCGACAATCGACCGGACGGGCAGCGGCATGCTCTGGCCGTCGACATGCATCTCGTCGCGATATAGTCCGGCCTCCTCGTCCCAGAGTCCGTGCCCGCCGAGGGTGTTGATCGCATCGCAGACCGCAATGAAATGCTCAAAGAACTTGGACGCCAGGTCTTCGTAGACCGCATTGACCTGGGCCAGCTCCAGCGCAATCCCGAGCATGTTGGCGCAGTAGAAGCCCATCCACGCGGTGGCGTCGGCCTGTTCCAGCCGGACGCCAGGCGGCAGTTCGGACCGGTCGATCACCGCGATGTTGTCCAGTCCCAGGAATCCACCGGCGAAGATGTTGCGGCCCTCGGCGTCTTGGCGGTTGACCCACCAGGTGAAATTCAGCAGCAGCTTCTGGAAGCAGCGGGCGAGGAAGTCGTGGTCGGGCGTGCCGCGTCGCGCCGCATCGATTTCAAAGACCCGGCGGCAGGCCCAGGCATGCACCGGCGGGTTGGTGTCGCTAAGATTCATCTCATACGCCGGCAACTGGCCGTTGGGATGCATGTACCACTCGCGAAGGAACAACATGCACTGTTTCTTGGCGAAGTCCGGATCGACCTGCGCCATGGGAATCATCTGGAAGCCCAGGTCCCAGGACGCATACCAGGGGAACTCCCACTTGTCGGGCACGCTGATCACATCACGGTTGAACAGGTGCGGCCAGTCCGCGTTGGGGCCGGCGCGGCGCTGCGGAGGCGGCGATGGCTCATTCGGGTCGCCGTCCAGCCAGTCCTCGACCACGTAGTGGTAGAACTGCTTGCTCCAAAGCAACCCCGCGAGCGCTCGATGGGCGATGTCACGCTGTTCGGCAGGCAGCGCCTCGGGGATCGTCGTTTCGTTGTATTCGCTTGCTTCCTGCCGGCGGCGCGTCATCGTGCTTGCGAATGAGCGGCCCAGCACAGCATCTGATGCGCCCGTTTCAGTTGAACGTAAACGCAGACGCACCTCAACCTGACCTCCGGCCGGCGTGTTCAGTTGGTATAGCAGACCGGCCTTTGTTCCCGTCTGCTTCGGGTTCACCGCTTCGCCGTTGCCGGCAACGACGTACTCGTGGAATGCGTCCTTGACGTATCGCGTTTCGTTGCCCGCATCGAACAGGCGGCGACGGTTGGTGTGGTTGTCCGTGAACAGCGGTTCGGGCGATTGGCCGTCAGGGCCGTCGGCGAAGTGCAGGTCGAAGCGGCCGAGCGTGTCGTGCTCCGCCGCGATCATCTGATCGGCCCGCCACAGGCGCGGCTTGAGCGTGCATCCCTCGTGCCGACACCCCCACGACCAGGTATTGCGGAACCACAGCGTGGGGATCAGGTGCAGCGTCGCTTCTTCTGGGCCATGGTTGGTCACGGTCAAGCGAATCAGAATGTCGTTGGGCGCGGCCTTGGCGTATTCAACCTGAATGTCCCAGAACCGGCTGTCGTCGAACACACCGGTATCAACCAGCTCGAACTCTGCCTCGGTACGCCCGCGCCGCCCGTTCTCGTCGATCAACTGCTGGTACGGGAAGGCCGCCTGCGGGTAGCGGTACATCGCCCGGCAATAGGAATAGGTCGGCGTTGCGTCGAGGTACTGATAGATCTCCTTGACGTCTTCACCGTGGTTGCCTTGCGGGTTGGACAGACCGAACAACCGCTCTTTAAGGATCGGGTCGCGTCCGTTCCACAGCGATAGGGCAAAGCAGAGGCGACACTGTCGATCGCACCAGCCCAGCAGGCCGTCTTCGCCCCATCGATAGGCCCGACTTCGTGCATGATCGTGCGGGAAGTAGTGCCAGAATGCGCCATCGATCGAGTAGTCTTCGCGCACCGTCCCCCACTGGCGTTCGGAGAGGTACGGGCCCCATCGCTTCCAGTTCTCGCGGCGCTTCCGCTCCCGGTCCAGTCTTCGCCCTTCAGCGGTCATCACGATGATCTCCCGGCATGGCCGAAGGACGGTGCTGCGCGGACGCGGCCAAGGCCCTCTTCGAGAGCGCCGACACGTCACGTGTGATTACGTCAGGTTTCGCAGGCCCTGGCTTCACAGGCGATGCGGACAGCATGCAGCAGTATGCAATCGGGTCGATGTCATCGCAGCGCACGCACTGAACGAACGCATCCACCACGCATGGCTCAAACAGCGTGCCTGCGTTTTCGGTGAGGTATTCCACAGCCCGATCGGTGGGCCAGGCGTCTTTGTAGGGGCGTGCGGACACTAGTGCATCAAACACATCGGCCACGTGGACGATACGAGCGGCTTGCGGGATCGCTTCGCCGCGCAGCCCGTCGGGATAGCCGCTGCCGTCCCAGTTCTCATGATGGCTACGGGCGATTTGCCGGGCCAGGGCGAACGCTGGCTTATCGGGGAACATTCGCTCGCCGGCCAGCGTGTGCTCCTGAACCCGCCGCCGCTCGTTATCCGAGAGCGGGCCGTTCTTCTGCAGCAGCGCGTCGGGCAGATGCAGTTTGCCCACGTCGTGCAGGATGGCCGCCGAGGAGATGTCGTCGGCGTCAGCGCCACTGATGCAAAGCGCAGTCGCCACCGCCCGGGTGTAGGCGGCGATGCGCCTCAGGTGCGCCCCGGTCTGTTGGTCACGGGCTTCGCTGGCCATCGCGAGCATGTAAACCGCATCGAAGTACGCATCGCGCAACGCCAGGGTGTTCCGCACGTCCGATCCCTCGGCCATCTGCAACCGGTGCCGCAGGCGCAGGGCTTCCTCGATCACCGTATCCGACAGCCGACTGATGTGCGTACATAGCTCGTGCCATCCCTCCTCCGAGCGCTTCAACGCCGTGACGTTCGCAAGCGTGACGATGGCCAGTTCACCCGAATCAGCCACGAAACCGTTCGGGCCTCGGTTTTCTAGCACCAGGCGAATCGTCCCGCCTCCGCACCTCATGACATGCAACTGATCCGTGTGCGAACCCCGGCCTTGGCGCTCAGATTGCTGAATCTCCTGACCGAGGACGAACTCCGACAGTCGCCGACCGACAAACTGGGAATTGTCCATACCGATCAACTGACCCATCGCTTCGTTGACGGCATGAATGGCATCGTCGTCATCAATCGCGAGAGCGGGGCATGGAATCATCGCCAGCAGCGCCGATGGCTCCAGAGTGTCGACTCGACGCCTATTCACTGATCCGCCCTCATTCGCGAGGATTGGCCCGGGTTCGATTTCTTGCGACTGCGATCGCGGGGCGTGGCGGCATTCGATTTCTTGCCACCATCTCTTTGCCCGGAGAGTTCGGCCAACATCTCGCGCTCGGCCTGTTGCCAGTGATCGAGTTCTCGGCCCACCGGGCAGCCTTCATCCACATAAATCGTATATGCCCGCAGTGCGATATCCCGGTGTTCCACACCGTTGTTGCCTTCCGTCTTCTTGCGTGCTGCCATGGGGCGATCCTTTATCGAGAGGCGTGTTTCGGCCGATCAACGCGATTCGTCAATCATCCATGAGCGACGTCGCAACATGGATGTCGCTGGTCAGTGTCCGATGGACCGGGCATTTGTCGGCGATCTCCAACAGACGCTGCCGCTGGCCATCATCGAGGGGGCCGGCGAGGCGGACTTGCCTTTGGACCCACTCGATCTTTCTGTTCCGGTCCTCGCACCCCTCGCAATCGTCGGCATGCACACGTTCGTGATGCAGCGCGATCTCGACGTGTTCCAGCGGCCATTGCTTGCGGTCGGCGTACATCCGCAGCGTGATCGCGGTGCAACTGCCCAGCGCCGACAGCAGCAGGTCATAGGGTGTCGGCCCGCGATCACCGCCGCCGATTGATTTCGGCTCGTCGGACACCCATACATGCCCACCGGCCTGGATCGCCTGGGCGTGTGGGGCCTGCCCCTCGCTCACCACGACTGTGCCCTCGGGCGGTGTTTGCTCCTGCTCGGCGGGTTCAAGATATCGCCGGGTCCAGGCGGCCAGCGCGTCGGCGATGAAGCGGGCATCTTCGCTGCGCGTCACGAGGTGATCGGCGTCATCCAGCGAGACGAAACTCTTGGGATGCCTGGCTGCCTCGAAGATCTCACGAGCGTTATCGATCCCGACGATCTGGTCACCCGGGGCGTGGAAGATCATCAGGGGCAGGCCGAGTTGACCGACCCGCTCGGCCAGCGACTGGCTTTGCAGGTCTTCGATGAACTGACGCTTGATGGTAAAGGGTCGGCCGCCGAGTTGGATCGTCACTTCGCCGTGCTCCTCGATCTGGTCGAGGTGTGGACTGAGCAGGTGCGTAACGTGGGCAGGATCGCTGGGCGCGCCGATCGTGGCCACGGCTTTGACGGCCGGCAACTGCTCGGCGGCCATCAGCACCGCCGCACCACCGAGACTGTGGCCGATGAGCAACTGAGGCGCATCGTGGGTCTGCTCCAGACTCCGGGCCGCGGCGACGAGGTCGGCGACGTTGGAGGAGAAGTCGGTGTTGGCAAAGTCGCCCTCGCTGTCGCCGAGTCCGGTGAAATCGAAACGAAGCACCGCCATGCCCAGATCACACAACGCTCGACTGATGTGGGTTGCTGCTTTCACCTTGCTCGTGCAAGTGAAACAGTGGGCGAACAGCACAAACGCTTTCGGCGTCGCAACGGGCAGTTCGAGGCGGCCCGACAACGTCTGCCCTTCGGTGTTGCGGAACTGGTAACGACTGCTCGGCATGGAAAGACGCTCCTGTTTTCGTCCGGCCGACTTCATGAGTCTAGTGCTGCTTCACCACGCTGCGTTGTCGCCCCAACGCGGTGCGATGGCCGGCTGCTCGGGGGAGTCGGCCTCGGACGGCTGCGACGGCTCGTCGAGGCCGGGCCAGTTTTCAGGCCGCTCAAAATCCTGCCCACGCTGCAGAACCATCGCGTGGGGATACTTCTCCACGATCTCACCCCAGGTGGTCTGCGACCACTGCGATTCATCGAGAAGCTTGAGCCGCTGATCGACGAGCGTGCCCGAAACGGCTTTGCCGATCGGCGGCCACCAGAGACTCTCGGTTTCTCGATCCCACAGGACGAATGCGTCTCGTCCATCCCAGACGTCCGGATCGGCGTAGGTGTAGCCGCTCAGGGCGAAGGTCAGGGTATGGTCGCCCAGGCGGCGATCGTACACCGCGCCCAAGTCGGCGAGGATGCAATAGGCGGCGAAGATCGGCACACCATCGACCACGTCATTCACGACCTCATGGCGAATCAGCAGTTCGACCGGATAAACACGAACCTCACCCTTGATGCGAACTGCAAGGACGCGATCATCGGGACCCAGCCATTCGCCGGCATCGGCGGCCGAGATAAACTTCGGCTCAATCAATGCCGGGAACGCCTCGCGCCCGATGCCGTAGTTCAGGTTGGCCGGGTCCAGGCGGAACGTCGAAATGTCGAAATGCATCGCGGCGTCTTCACCGCCGTGCAGCAGGCGTGTGCCATCGTCGCGTTCGATGACGTGCGATGTAGGACGGGTTGCCGAACCGGAGACGGTCGGCAATCCACGTATCTGACCACGCGAGTCATGGAAGTAGCCGGGGAACAGATAGACCAGAATGAAATGCCCAAGCAGCAATACGAAGATCACGTGATACATCATCCATAAGCGGCGATGGCTCGATGCTCGTGTCACGGAGTGATTGGCAGAGTTGCTCGGTTGCGGGTCAGGACTCATCTCGGTACTCCGACTACAGGTCCGTTACTCGTCAGCAGGTGACGCATAGAGATCCGTCTTGGGATGAAACGCCACCCAGGCGAACCAGAACGTATGGACGGTCCGGGCGTCGGCCGGCGCTTCGATCACCGCCACGTTGCCCGCGTCGTCGGCCTTGAGCGTGATCTTGTGATCGCCGAGGCGGTCGGTCACCGCGCCGCCTGCTTTTACGATTCGGGCGATGGGGTAGGCCTTGGTGTGTTCGCCGACCTGCACGCCGACCACAGCCTCTTTGTTCTTCAGCCGGTCATCATCGTGCGCAACCGGGAACATCAACCGGTCGTTGGTGAAGTAACGGGCGTAGGGATTGCGGGCGTAGTCGCGACGGTGGCCGGTCTCGGTGGTGACGACGCTGGCCTTGGGGTGAGTCTTCTTCAATTGCTCGAATGTTGTGATGGACCACGGCAGGCGTTTCAGCGATTTGCCGGCGTGCGGGCCACTGACCGCCTCAAGGCCGACCTGCGACCACAGCGCGTTGTGCTTGCGACCGTAGAGCAGGACGTTGGAGTTGTAGAGCAACCCGCTGATGCCGAACTCGAGTGTGGCGTCGCCCATGCGGCGGTCCACGACGCTGGCCGAGTCGCACAGCGGGCAGTAGATCACTGCGAACGGCACCTCGCCGAGCTTGTCATTGATCGCTTCATGCCAGTTGAGCACCTTGATCGGATAGGCACGGGTCGCCTCATCGACGGTGACGACGACCATGCGGTCACCATCAGCGTACTTCGCATCTGCGACGGCCATGGTCTTCGGATCGGTCAGCGAGGGGATGCCGTCCTTCGGCGGGCCGCCGGAGCGGATTTGGTCCCGTGGGATGGTCAGACCCTTGGTGTTGAACTGCGCCAGCGCGTCGCCCTGGCGGGTCTGTTTGGTGCCGGATTGGGCGAACACGGACACGGCCGCGACGAGTATCGCCACGCTGGCGGTCGCCGCCGTCCATTTTGCCAGTTGCCCAACGCGTCTGCTGTGTGCTGCGGTCATGCCATCGCTCCTTGAGGTTCAGATAGCCGTAGGTCGTGCGCGTCGGCGTGACCCTTACACTGTCGCCGGTATTTTCTGCTGCGAGCCAAAAATCGGCGCGTAAGGTGTGACGGGCTTCGTGCGACTTACCACCACATGTCTTCCCACGATCCGAAACAGCCCGACACCTATCAAGCCGAGGACACGACGATGGCCATTGCACCCGATCGTCCCGAACAGCGACTGGACTGCCTCGAAGTCTGGGGCGGCAGCAGCGGGATCGACAGTGCCGTCGGCGTGACCGGCCTGGACGTGTGGGCGTTTTCCCAACCGGCGGACGACGTCGCCGGCGGCGATCTGTACTTCGTGTCCATGTGCGCCTGCGCCGAGGTGTCCCGATTCCTCGTCGCCGACGTCACCGGCCACGACGCCGAGGCGTCGCAGGTCGCCATGCGGCTGCGCAAGCTCATGCGGAAGCACATCAACAAGCCCGATCAGACCCGCCTGGCCTGCTCGCTGAACCAGGACTTCGACGGCATGTCCCGCCACGGCAAGTTCGCCACCGCTGTCCTCGCCACCTTCTTCCCACCGTCGCGCCACCTGATCATCTGCAACGCCGGACATCCCCGGCCCTTGCTCTACCAGGCATCGGAGCAACGCTGGTCGCTGCTCGACCCGGATGAACCCGATGCGATCGAAGATGTCGGCAACCTTCCGCTGGGCGTGGTCGGCGATTCACCCTATCGCCAGTTCGCCGTGCCTCTTCAGCGCGATGACCTGGTGCTGGTGTACACCGATGGGGTGACCGAAGCGCGCGCCGCCGACGGCCGGATGCTCGGTGAATCGGGTGTGCTTGACCTGGTGCGGCAGATCGATGCGGGAGACACCGGACGTTTTCTTTCGTCACTGCGAACCACTTTGAGCGTGCTGGTCGGAGATTCACTGCGAGCTGACGATGTGACCATGCTGCTGCTCAAAGCCAACGGTGAACTGCCACCGCGACAAAGCATCACCCAGAAACTGCGCGTCACGGCGAAGATGCTCGGTCTGCTGCCGACATGAAGCGGACATTTCTTCACGGCCATTGGGTAGGCGTTGATGCCTCAGGCACGCGGGAGGTTGCGGAACACCAGAGTCCGAATCTCCGTCATTTCCTCCATCGCGTAGCGCACGCCTTCACGGCCCAGGCCGCTGTCCTTGACCCCGCCGTAGGGCATATGGTCCACGCGCCACGAGGGCACTTCGTTAATCATCACCCCACCTACCTCCAACACACGCCAAGCGCGAAAAGCATGGTCCAGCGACGGCGTGAATACCCCGGCATGAATCCCGAATCGGCTCCGATTGATCCGCCTGAGTGCCTCGTCAAAATCCTGGAAGGTATCGAGCACCGCTACAGGCCCGAACGCCTCTGCACATTGGAGCGACTGATCTTGCGGAACATATTTAAGCAGCGTCGCATCAACGATCAAGCCATCCCGCGTGCCGCCACAAAGCACCTGAGCGCCCTGGTCGACGGCCTCAGCGATCCATGATTCGAGTCGCTCGGCCTCTTTCTCGGCGATCATCGGCCCAATGAAAACATCCTCATCACGCGGGTCGCCCGAGCGCAACGCCTTGGCGGCGGCCACCAGTTTCGATTCAAACTCGTCCGCGATCGACTCGTGCGTCAGAATCCGCTGCACAGAGATACAACTCTGACCCGACTGATAGAACGCACCGTGGATCACGCGGTCCACCGCGTCGTCGAGGTCCGCACCCTCGTCGATCAGACACGCCGCATTGCCGCCGAGTTCGAGCACGACTTTCTTCTTGCCGGCTTTTTCCTTCAGCGCCCAGCCGACGTCGGGCGATCCGGTGAAACTCAGCAGTTTCAGCCGGTCATCGGTCGTGAACAGGTCGGCATTCTCGCGGCGGATCGGCAGGATACTGAATGCGCCTTTGGGCAGGTCGGTTTCCGCGAGTACCTCGCCGATCAGGATCGCCCCGACCGGCGTCAGGCTCGCGGGTTTGAGCACGAACGGACAGCCCGCGGCGATCGCGGGGGCGATCTTATGGGCCGCGAGATTGAGCGGGAAATTAAAGGGTGAAATAAACGAGCAGGGACCGATCGGCACACGCTCATAAAACCCCTGATAACCGCGGGAACGATCGCTGATTTCCAGGTTCATCATTTGGCCGTGAGATTGAACGGACTCGCGTGCGGCGATCTCGAAGGTCTCGATCAGCCGCTGGACTTCGCCTCGACTGTCGCGGATCGGCTTTCCCGCTTCCACGCAGAGCGTCGCGGCCAACTCATCAAACCGTTGCTTGAACTTATCCACACAGTGTTGCAGGACCCGTTGGCGCTCGAACGGCGCGAGCGACGCCATCTCCGGGGCGGCCGACTGGGCTTCCTCAATTGCCGTCTCGACCATGTTCCCGTCCGCCAATGGGACCCGGGTCGCCTCGATCTGTCGGTATTTGTCTGTTACCGTCAGATCGGTGTTGGGCATAACCCGTTCATTGGCCAGATAGCAGGGGTAGGACTTGCGTAGGGTGAAATCAGCCATGTCAGCTCCATTCAAATGCCTGACTGCTCGAAAGCATCGGTACTTTCGCGGGAATCTGCTCGACCGTACGACTACGTTTCGTGAATAATCCACCGGCAGGTCGATCAGGTGAACCCGCCTCGCTCGAAACACAACCGTATCGTAGGTGCAAGCTGTGTGGTTCGTTCGATGCGATGACCCTGCGCGCCGTAGCAGCGAGCGTACTGCACGAAATCAGGGCTTTTGAAGGTCAGCCCGAAGTCCTTGAACCCCATGGCCTCTTGTTTCCAGCGGATCATGTCGTAGGCAGAGTCGTTTAGAATCAGGATGACCATGTCAAGCCCCAGGCGTACAACGTTTCGAGGCACTGCAACAGGAGATCTGAAGCTTTCAAAGGTCACGCTCCTTACGAGTGGCCGGAGCCGTCTCTGCGGATCCTGTGAACTAAGTGTGGTGGAATTATCCGCCCATGCCCGGCTCCCATGCGGCATCGCTGAACGCCTCGTCAAGTGGCGTTTCGGCGGCGTGGTTGGTGTAGTTCGACAGCGTCTTCATCCCCACGCCGAGGATCACTTCCAGAACGTGGGCTTCGCTGTAGCCGGCGTCATGAAAGGCCTGCCTGGCTTCATCACTCGGCCAGCCGCGCGTGGTGACGACTTCCACCGCGAAACGCCGCAGTGCTTCGAGCTTATCGTCGGGGATCGGTTCGCCGTTGCGGATCGCTTCAACCACGTCAGTATCGACCTTCTGCATCTGTGCGATGACCGTATGGGCCGCCACACAGTAAGTGCACTGGTTCTCGGCGCTGATCGCCAGTAGCACCACCTGCCGCTCGGTCGGGCTGAGTGATGTCTGATCGAACAGGCCCGACAGCGTCATGTACGCTTCGAGCGTCGCCGGCGCGTGGGCCATCACGCCCAGCAGATTGGGCACGAAGCCATAGTTTTGCTTGGCCTTCTCCAGCAGGGGGCGGGCCTGCTCGGGGGCGCTGTCAATGGTCAGGGGCTTTAGTGTCATGGCGTTTCCTTTCGTTTTCGTTGGCAGTCGCGGTCATCCGCCGACCATACCGCAACGGTTGGGCAGGCATGGATCAGCAGGACACGAAAGGAGAAGCGGGGCCGGTTGGAGCGATCAGCCCAATTGCTCACGGATCGATTCGGTGATCCGTCGTTTGGTCTGCTCGGGGCAGGCCGGGGCGTCGGTCGCGGTCACATCCACGGCAGACTCATCGAACCGTCGGCGGACGATGCGATTCAGCGTTTCCACCTGCCGGCGATAGGCCGAGCACGCTCCGCACATCATCAGGTGCAGCCGCAGGTTCATCCGCTGCCACAGCAACAGCTTGTGGTCCAGACCTTCGGAAACGAGGCGGGCGGTTTCTTTGCAGGTGAGCATTTTCGGTCATCCATCCCCGGCGTCGTTGCCATCGCCGGTGAACCAGTGCTTCTCCAGGCAGGCCCGCAGCAGCGCACGTGCGCGATGCAGGACCACCCAGAGGTTAGTCGAGGTAATCTTCAATTCCTTACAGACCGCGGCCGACTCCTGATCGTCCATCACCTTCATCGTGAAAACCTGCCGCGGCCGATCCGGCAATCCCGTCATGCAGTCATGAAAAACCGCCCAGAACTCCTGGCTTTCCAGAAGCTGCTCGCCGTTGGGTTCCCACCGCCCGGGCGGCTGCTTCCAACCGCCTTTCTTGTTGAACCAGGAGTCGAATATGTCCCCGCCTTCCTCATCCTGCCCGAGGTGACTCTCGCGGCGGGTCTGGGCGGATCGGAAGTGATCAAGCACCTTGTGCCGCAGAATGCCGATCAGCCAGGTTCGTTCCTGTGAATCGCCACGGAACGACGGTCGAGCCTGCATCGCCGCCAGGAGGGTATCCTGCACCAGGTCTTCGGCCAGATGCGACTGGCCCACCCGCGAGACGGCGTAGCGATACAGCACATCCGCGTAGGCATCAACCCACTGCTCGGGACCGGTCGAGATGGAGCGATCTTCTTCAGTCATGCGTCGGCGCTCTGTGCCATGGATGGCCTGATCCCGTTCGATGGATACGGACATACGCCAGCCATAGCACGACATCTTAGGCTAAATGCCCGTTGTCTTGAATGCGGCGGGATCGTAACAGGGCTCTGATGAGTCGTAGAACGTATGCGTATGCATGGGTCCTTCCCGGCGTGAATCTCCGTGATGGCACGGGAACGCATCGGCCCTGTAAGCACAGTTTGTTGTGAACGTGTCGAATTGCGGTGGCGCTTTCGGGTGAGTCAGAGGTGGTCGGGTTCGGGGGTTCAAAAGGTTCAGAAGCCCCGGCGGGCGACCTTATGGACCTTTTGAACCTTTGGACCAAGGTGCGTGTGTCGACGCTGCACGCAGCCCGGTCTGTGCCGTCGCGAAAAACCGGACACGCAAAACAAAGTCTGTCTATGGGTGCGACTGTTCCCGCTGGCGTAATCAGAAATCGAGGCCGGGAAGGAACCATGACGATCAGGACTGGCACTGCGCCAACTTCACCGCAGGCGTTCCAAGCGGGCGCTGATGATGTTGGCCAGCCCATCACGCAGGTCGTTGCTGAGCTGCGATGCGGTGATCATGTCGTTGAAGGTTTCGTGGAGGGCAAGCAGGTCGGCGAGTTTGCGTTCGGCATACTCGGGCGCGATGCCACAGTGATCGGCGAAGGCGAGAAAGTCTGCGCGACGCAGCCGGTTACGTTTCCCGTTGACGGTCAGGGCCAACTCATCGCTTTCAGCGGGGATGGCCAGACGGGACGACATCAGGTCATAGGCGGGGCTAAGCGCGATGGTGCCGTCTTCGCTGGTGAGCAGCGAGAAGTTCTTGCGGTGGGCGTCGCCGTTACCGATGGCGAAGTTGAAGATTGTCGACTCGAACAGGCGCTGCAATTCGAGCGGCGCGAAGGTGCAGTGGTCGCGGATGGCGGCAGCAATCTGCTCGTGGCTGCCAGCGTATTTGTCGGGGCCGCCGAGAATCTGGTGCATGTCTTCGCAGGCCAGTTTCTCGACGCGCCGACCCTTCTTGAATCGATCGAATCGCTTGACCAGATAAGCCGGTGTGCCGTCGGATAGTTCGAGGAGCAGGCACGGCGCGGTACGCAGGTCGAACCGCTGACCCATCGACATGCACAGATATTCGTTCTGTGACAATTCAGCGAAGTCCTGCGTCTGTGGCTTCAGAATGAACTGTCCCTCACGTGCGACTGGCACCAACTGTTCGTCCTCGAGGCGCATCGATAGTTTGGGCTGGACGCCGGAGATGCTGAGCTTGCCGGCCAGCTTCTGGGCTTCGAGCGCGATCTCGGTGGATGAAACAGCAATGGTCGGACGGATCGGTTTGCCGAACATCGAGCGGAGCGTCTTGGCATCGTAGTCAATCGGCATCGTTCACCTCCCTCAGACTCACCGCGCCGATGCAGTCCTGGCAGGTGTGCAGGAGCAGGCCGAAGGTATCGGTCTCATCGACCTTGATCGTCGGTGCGACGATGCGGAGATACCAACCCTCTGGCACCAGCCCCGCGAAGAACGGGAACAACTCGGACGACTCGAACGGCTCGGTTTGCAGAGGCAGCGTCAACGAGATGGCGGGGCCGTCGTTCAGGTAAGCAGGATCGTAGGCGAAGCGATACCCGCCACCGGGCAATTCAGCGAGCGTTCCCGCGAGTCGATCGCGATAGTAGACGTGGGCTTGGCGGCTCATCGTTTGGGCCTCACGTGCAGTTCATGGCCGAGCAGATCGAGTACCTGCTGAACCTTGTCGAGGCGGACAGTCGGCTTCCCCTGCTCCAGTTCACGGACGAACCGCAGGCCCACGCCGGCGCGTTGCGCCAGTTCCGACTGGGTCAACCCAGCAGCCTTGCGGAGACGCGTGATGTCAGAGGCGAACTGCATTTGCTTAGTCCTGATCGGGTATATTTCGACCGCACGACTCCGTATCATCGGCTAGAACCCGCTGCTTGTCAATCAGAAATGTACCCGAACGGGTATCTGATGTGGTGTATGGGGCCATCTCGGGGCCCGGCGCTGCATGATGGGCCTGTAATTATACCCGATAGGGACGTTTCTTGTGCTCGCGTGGTGGACGCTCCAGCTGACCGTTGGGTATCGGTTGACTACTTGACCCCTCGCTTGCGTTTGGGCTGGCCCATCTCGGCAATGATCTTCAGTTCCTCGATGCTGGACGCGCGGGGTGGCTTGAGGAAGTCGGCCAGTTCATCCAACCGACTGAGAGCGTGGCACATCTTGAGCAGGTTCTCGACCGACGTTCTGCCGGTCCGTTCGTAGCGGCGAACGGTGGGCAGCGATACGCCGGATCGCTCGGCGAGCGTCTCCTGTTTCCATTCTCGACGTAGGCGCTCGGTACGAATGCGACTGGCCAGCAGCGTGGCCATCTCGTTTGGCGAATGCAGTTGGATCGACGGCTTCAACATGCGTGCTCCCGCGATCTTCAAGTGATCATATTTTACCAGTTGAAGCCTGATGTGGAGGCCAACAGATCGAAAGTGATTGGTTGCGCTGTGCCCTTCGAAAGTGGGGCGAAACGGGCCAGAACCGCATCCAAGTGCAAGGATTCGTACCAGCGGTCGGGGCTGGTGTCGTAAGCTGCGACGTGATAGAAGGATGGAACTGTGGGCGTTTGGCCTTCCAAGCTGAATGTTGAGGGTTCGAGTCCCTTCGCCCGCTTTTATCTGACAGACACTTATGACGTTTGAGCATCTTGCGAAAACTCCTTTGCAACACTGTTTGCAACACCTAGCCGATTTTCTGCATCACTTCGATGGCCCGGGTCATGCCCTGTTGAGCGTAAATCTGTGTGGTCTCGATCTTGCTGTGGCCAAGTACGGCCTGGCTGAACTCCAACCCGAATTCGCGACGCACCCGGGTGGCCAAGGCGTGGCGTAGCCTGTTCGGTGACCAGCCGTTTGCCCCGATCTTCTCACAGGCGTCCTGAATCGCCTGACGGTAGCTTTCGGTCGTGTAGCTGTCGGTGACCCTACGGTCGGTCTTGCGTTTAAGATTCGGCTTGCGGCGATGGGTCGGTCGTTCAGCATGCAGTTCCTTTAATGCCCGTTTGGGCGAGAAAATGAACGCCTCGGCGGCAACGTTGGCGTAACGCATCAGCAAACGTTGGGCACGCGGGCCAACGGCAATGACACGCGACTTATCTTTCCACTGGGTCTTGTGCTTAAACGGTGTGTAGAGCCATATGTCGCCGGCCTGGTCGATATCGGCCCACCGCATGTTGCACACCTCTTGCGGCCGCATACCGGTTCGGTACTGCACGCCGATCATGGTACGCACCGTTGGAGAGACCGCTCTCATCGTCGCAGCGACATCTTTGATCGCTGCGGGCTTGACGCCTTGTGTCTCTCGCGCCACGGTACGCCCACGCCGCAACGGCTCGACCGCCCTGATCCCTTCGAGTATCGCTGGCTCCACCATGTCGGAAACGACTGCCCACTTCAGTGCCCGGCGTATTCGCTTGATTCGGTCGTTGATCGTCTTGCGGGCGAGCTTGGCCTCGACCATTGCATCCTGTACGCCCTTGATGTGGCGTGGCCGCAGGTGCGATAGCGGCAGGCTCCCGTATAGCTCGTCCAGCGGACGCAGGGCATCGACCATGTTGAGTGCCTCGCCGGTCGATTCGCCATCAGGCGTGATGTAGTAGCCCTTGGCGTGCTTAGTGTAAGCCGCCACGAATTGCCGGATGGTGACCTCCTCGCCGGGTCCGAGGCCGGTGTCGAGTTTTCCTCGTCGCCATGCTTCAAGGATTTCGGCATAACGGTCCTCGGCCTCCGCTCGCGCGACCTTCTTAATGGACCCAAGTCGTTTCTGGCGACGGACACCATCGCGGCCGTAATAGAGGCAGGTCCAGTAGCCTCCCAATCGCTTCAGTCTCGGCATGGGTGATCGGCTTCTTGTCATCGCCCCCTCCCCCCGGTGTAAACGCCCTCGGCTTGCATGTTGACGAAGTCTTCGAGGTGTTCCTTGAGAAAGCCGATGTGGCCACCAATCTTCACGTGGCCGATCTTCTTCCGCTTGACGTAGCGCAGCATCGTCCCGGCTGGATCCTTCACGCCCAAGTCGTGAAGACCGAGGTAGTGGGCCGCCCGCTCCGGAGAGAAAACGATTGGCGTCGGCATCGGGCTTTGGGGCCGCGCTGGCCGGTTGTCGGTGCCAGCGTCGATCTCAGCGCGGTCATCGTCGATGCCATGTAGCTCGAAGTCGTCTGGTGCGGCGGTGGTCGCAGTGAAATCGCCTCCGCCGGCGTCGCCGTTGAATCTGTGATGGTGTTTAAATTCGCGCATGAAGCGTCCTTTCCGGGTACCTGCATGAGGTACCCCTGGGGGTAAGCTCCATTCGCGAATTAGGGGCGATTCGCGTTCCGCAACGCATCGGGGCGTCACGGGGATCCTCGTCGGCGACTGGCCCTTTTCCAGTCGTAGCCGAGCGAAAAGTTGGATAGGTTGAGATTGTCGTCGGGCTGAACATCAGCCCGGCATCGTTAGTCGGTGTCCCTTTCGTTACTGTCTTTACGCACTCGTCGTCACCCGGGATTGGCTCGCTACCGACGACGGCGAATCTATAAAGAGTGCTTGCACGCTTGGCGTCATCACCCGGCGGCCATCGTCGCCGGGCCCGCTGCAGCTTGAGTTTGTATTGCCGACGATCCGTTGTGATCGAGAAGGTTTCGTCGCGATGCCTACTCATCAAGGAGCCGACGCCACGGGCGCGGCCCGCGTCAGTCTGGCGATCGCCGGCACTGACAAGGTCGCCGATCACGCCGATGTCGACCGCCAATGTCGCCCAGTCGCCGGGCCGCCGCCAGCCATTGTCGAGCCCCGGCCCGAAGTCTTCGACCCCTAGCCGCTGGTCGTCGGTGCGATCTTCCACAGCCTCGAGGTGTGCGGCACCTAGCAGTCCGAGACGGTGCCGGATGGGATCGTCGCCAGCCTTTCGCTCGCCGTAGTTGCCCAAGAAATCGGTGAAGCCGTTGGCCTTGAGGATGCCGCCGATGACCTGCGCCCAGGTACTGAACGGGTGCTTCACCGATGTGTCCAGCGGCCTTCCCGCTTTGTCCCACGTTTCGATCATGCCATGGAGTTCGCCCTCGATTTCCTCGCGGTACTTGGGCAGGTATTCCAGTTTGGGATTGCCGATCTGGGACCCGCGGTCCTCGACGTTGCCGGTCGGATTGAGGTGAATGTGAGCCGAGCGATTGTGCAGATCGGCCGACACCGAGCCTTCATTGGTACTCATGGTGAGGAGCAGGTCGTTGGGCCGCTGGAGGGGTTCACGCACACCGGTTGCGTCCAGCAGCATCTCGCTGGAGGTGATCATGCGCTCCAGAAACGCGCTTGCGATGTATCGCTGATACGTCTCCAACCGAGCATTCTCGATGTTGATCACCGCGACATCCGGGGTGGCTTTGACGGCTCGGACGATACTGCGCTGGACCGCCCAGTCAGCCCGCTCGTAGGAAACGGACACCATTACTGCGACGCCGGCGACGAACATAATCACGGTGTCTTTTCCCGAGTGACTTTTTGTCGCGGTGACCAGACCGAAAGGTTTGCCCCCGGGGAACAGATTCCGCAGAACGCGGGTGAGAGCCAGCGCCACAGCGTTAGTCCGGTCGGCGTTGGTGCAGAAGTCCATCTGGTCGAGAAATCGCTCGATGCGCTCGCGAGACAGCCGACGCGGCACTCGTGTGCCGCGGTGGAAAACACGATGGCCAAGGCCCCCATCGTTGTAGCCCGGCTCGACAAGTTTGAACCCCGGCAAGTAGATCGCGGCACGCGTAATCATGTCCACCGGCTCGAACGCCTGAAGGAACGCCTCACTCTGGAGCATCAGGGTCAAATCACCCGACGGGATCGCCTTCCGCACGTCTTTACCGTCCTTCTTCACGGTGACCAGCACATGATCCACGACCAGCGCCGCGAGTTGCCGCCCATCCGTGATACGGCGCACGGGGAGGTCGGCGTTGGCGGGGATGAACAGCAGCCCCTGGCCACCGACGCCGTCGCGGTAGATGTGACCGGCCTTGGCAAGCACCGCGCCCAAGTTGGCGAAGTTGACCGCAGCAGGCTCATTCGCGTCCCACACGCAGGTGAGGCTCGTAGGCCTCAAGGATGGCGGAGTGCTGTAGTCAGCCTTGGGTGACATACTTGGATTGGTCGCCACGTCCGGCCCACCGTTGGTCGTCGTGCCCAGAGGCGTTCCTGAAAGCGACGGTTGGGGGGACGGCGGCGTTACCACGCTCTCGGACGACACCCGCTTACGAGCGCGTTTCGGCGTTGCGTCGTTGGCCAATGCGATCGATGATGACCTGGCGGACCTTGGCTCCGCGCGCTCTCGCACATCGCCGAAGGAGCCCGACACGCTCGACACACCCAACGCGCCCGGCACGGAGGCGGCATTGCTGGCACTTTTTTGATGGAGGCGCTCGCCCACAGGACAACCTTCTCTCTAGCGGTCAAACCGCCAAGCAAGGGGTTGATCCATGTGCGAGTTAGGGGCGACTCGCCGCTGCCGCTGCGACTGATGCAGCTGCAGACATCTCGCCCGACTCACGGCCCATTTCCGATCAACATCGAGCGACGATGCAGGAAGGTAAATGAAGTGTAGCGTTGCCAGTCGCGGTTGTCAAGCCACGGAGGACAAAAATCGTACAATCGAGTTGTTGCAAGTATTGAAATGGTGTAGAATGTCTTGATGGTCCTATTTCGGCTTCGTGAACTCATGGGTCGGTGGGAGGTCGACAATCGACAGCGCCTGTCCTTCGATGATCTGGGCCGGCGTGTTGGTGTATCGCCGCAGGTCTTGTCCCGAATGGCCGACCCCGTTGGCGACTACGCCACATCAACGCGCCATGTCGACGCGCTCTGCAACTTTTTCAAGGTGACCCCGAACGACTTGCTCGCCGTCTTTCCCGACGACGAGCAGCTTCCCGCCAATTCGTAAAAGGCAGGTTTAATTGACGACCGATCGAAAGCTCATCATCGCAGTGATCCGCCGCCTGCACGACGTCCTTGGCACATCCTTCAGCCGGCGCGACTATCAGCGCACGGTCAAGCCCATTTTGGTCGCGATTGGTCGCCAAGACCTCAATACCGGGGGTTGGGTCGGCAGGAAATTCGATCGCCCTTTTCATATGGAACCGTCGCCTGACAACAGGGCTGCTGATCAATTGTCAATTTCGACGAGGTGGCTTGCGGAAGCGGGTCTGGGCGACGACGTGCTGGACGAACAAGTGCGGGAACTCGATGAGTGGTCCATGCACGAGAGTGGGGAGCCCTGGTCTGACTGGGTTGCCCGACGCCTGGCAGCGGACCGCGACTAGAGGACTCTACGGGGTAGATTGATGCTTTGAAGGGCAGTGCATCCGCAGTTGATAGGCTCCGTGCTTGACCTGGTCTGGGGCAAACGGCGAGATCACCCCAACCGTCCGAGGCCCTCACCCCTCTTCCAAGGGCCAAGCACCGCAACTCCAAGGTTTGTATTATGAATTCGGCAAGCAATCCGCTGCCGAGGACGTGCAGATTCCGTTCACGAGGTACAGTCCACATGGATGAATGGTTCGGCATGGCGGACTTGCCGTATCAGGCGCAGAGAAACTTGCGAAGACGGGTGCCCGCAGTTTTGGGCAACGCCACCACCCTCAGCTCATGGGGGTTCCGTCCCGCTCCTCGGCGCAACCCTTAAGGAAAGATCAGAACTGATGGGCACAGCGTTTCAGGACATCCGAGAGGCAATGCTGCAACTCTACGTCGAAGACGAGCGCCCGTGGCTTGTGGGCTTCAGCGGCGGCAAGGACAGCACGATGGTCGCTTCTCTCGTTTTCGACACTGTCCTATCCCTGCCACCCGACCAGCGGAAGAAGCCAATCGCGGTCCTTTGCACCGACACCCGCGTCGAGATCCCGGCGGTTTCCGAAGGGATCGAGGGGAATCTCGATCGAATGCGGCGCTGTTCTCAGCAGAACAATCTCAATATCGAAGCCCAGTTACTCAAGCCGACCCCCGAGCAATCCTTCTGGGTCAACATCATCGGTCGCGGCTACCCACCGCCCAATCGTACTTTCCGATGGTGCACTCAGCGCATGAAGATTGATCCCGTGACCATTTTCGTTCAGCAACGCCTCGGACACTGGGGCGAAGCCGTCCTCCACCTCGGTGCTCGCCGTGCCGAGAGTTCTACACGCGCCCAGACCATGGCCGGTCGAGACTCGCGCAATGGCCTCTCCAAACATCCTGATCTCCCGTGCGTATGGGTCTCTAATCCCATTCAATTCCTCACCACCGAGGAAGTCTGGGCATACTTGCTACAGAAACCCAATCCATGGGGTATTGACAACCGCGCCCTATATAAACTCTACGCCAGCGCATCCAATGGCGAGTGTCCGATCCAAATCGACACGAGCACTCCAAGTTGTGGCAACTCCCGCTTTGGCTGCTGGACATGCACCGTTGTCGAACGTGACAAAGCCAGCGAGGGTTTGCTCGCTGCCGGCGACGAGCGTATGGAACATCTGATTAAGTTCCGGGAAACCCTCCTCTTTTACCAAGATCCTGACAATGGCAAACGCGACATGAAGCGGAAGAATGGTTCCGAAGGGCCCGGCCCATTGACCATTGAAGCCCGTCGAGAACTGCTCACCCGCCTCCTAAAGTTGCAGGAGGAAACCGGGCTTACCCTCATAAGCGACGACGAATTATTCCTTATTCAACAGCTCTGGAAAAGTGCGCGCCGTCCCGACGATGGCGGTGGAGTGGCGCGTATCGTCAGCCGCCAGAAAGGCATCATCATGAGCGATTGGAAAGAGACGAGTCGACTCCGTGAACTGCAGGAGGAGGTCGCGACGCAAAAAAACATTCGTCCCGACACCCTGCGCCGCCTGCTTGCCAAAGTCGACGAGTTTAGCGAAAGCCACCGCGCTTTCGGCCTGCCCGACGATCTTCTTCACATCCTCAAGGATGACCTGGAACACTCGGGCGGTCCGGAGGCCAAGAATGCCTGAAATATACATCGATTCACTGACCATGCGGAACTTCGGTCCGTATTACGGTGAGCACACTTTTAATTTCACCACACACGATGATCGGTGTGGCATTCTCATTGGCGGCAAAAATGGCGCCGGCAAAACGCACTTGTTGAGAGCCCTCTATCTTGCCGTGGTCGGCGAAACCGGCGTCCATGATCTGAAAAAAGTTGAGCCAGCGGCCGAAGCTACGCGCTTTGCATTTGATAAGTGCTTGAACCGCCGCGCAGAGTCTGAAGGCGAGAATACAACTCTCTTGCAGGTCACGATCTCGCAGCGAGACGAGAAGGGCAGCCGGAAGGCCATGTTTACACGCGAGATTCGCCACAGGCCTAACTCAGGGCCTGCGTGGCGTTCTTATGCAGAGCGATTGGACGGCTCCGGCCGCATCGAAGATGAAAAGCACCTCGAAGCGCTTCGCGACGCTTTCCTCCCACGTCACCTTGCCAGATTCTTCTTCTTTGATGCCGAACGCGGTCAGAATTTCAGCCTTGGCCAACAAGACATTGTCGAGGGCATCAGCCGTATCCTCGGGCTTTGGTCCTATGGCGAACTTGAAACGGACTTGCGGCAATTAATTCAGAACAAGATTCCTCGTGTCTTCAATTCAACCGAAGGACATGAGGCATCGAGAAGACTCGCCGAGCTAACCGGCCAGATTGTCACTGCCGAAAAGCAACTCTTAAATTGCCGGGAAGAACTCGCCAGTAACGAGCTGGAGTTAAGGGAGTCGCAGAACGAGCTCGCAGATGTCGAGGAGAGACTCAAGAGCCTCGGAGCGGTAGACCCGGAGCAGTTGCAGCGTGCACAAGATGACCGCGCAAAACTCGCCGAGACTAAGACCCGCCTTGAAACAGAATTGACGGCGGCGTGGGAAACTGCAATGCCGCTAGCGCTTCTTGGCAAATACCGCAAGGAGTTTCACGACTACCTAGAACGCGAGGAGAAACGCCGGGATTGGGAAAGCAGCAAGGCGGCAGTTGAGCCGAAGATTCCCCAAGTTAAAAGCGACGTCTTCGACGATGCCCCGACCGAATACCGCTTGGAGGATGATGCATTCGCTTTTTATACCGGACGTCTTGACAGCGCTCTCCATCGGCTGTTTCATCCGCCCCCCGAAGGAATGGCGGAGAGCGTATTCGCGACTGACCGAAACGACCGAAGCGCCCAGATTCGCGCGCGCCTTGCTGCCGGAACCAACTCCTTGCGCGGTGTCGCAGAACTGTGTGCGCAAGCCGAATCAGTGGACGCCAACCTCCGCAAGCTCGACACCCAATTGAAGCAGCTAAAACAAGATGCAGCCGCTATGGAACTCGGTATGAAACTGCATCATGATCGAGGGCGCCTGATAACCCAATGCGACAGTCTGGAGGGCAGGAAGAACGAAGTTGCATTGCAGATTCAGGATCTGGATACGAAACTCAAGGAACTCAAACGCGAAGAAACAAACCAGACTGTCCTGGCAAGCAAAGCGCGGCAAGGGCAGACCCTCATCGCCCTTGCCGCACGCTATCGTGAAGCCGCCACCGAAATTCGCGCACGCGCGGCCGACCAGTTGCGTCGCCAGATCTCCGATCACGTGGGAGATCTGTGGGTCGCGATCACTGAACGGCAGAGGGAATTCCTCGGCATGGAGTTTGATAAGAATTGGAATTGCCTGCTGCTGCGACGCGACGGTAAGAAAACTTCGTGGGAAGATTCGAATACCTCCGCTGGCCAAAGGCAGGTGCAAATGCTGGCGTTCTACGAGGCTTTGCGGCGCTTGGCCAAGTTAGCCCCGCCACTCGTCGTGGACACGCCGCTAGGCCGGCTCGACAAGGAAGTTAAAGATAGCGTTCTCGATCAGCTCTACCTTACGGGACACCAAACAATTATCCTGACTACAAACTCAGAGATCGATCCCGAAGGCCCACTATTTCGACGTGTCAGGGACAGACTAGCTCGCGTCTATACACTCAACCCACGCGGCCGAGAGGATAGCGTGAACTACGAAGTAGAAGTCACGAACGAGTATTTTGGCGAGGACATCTGAAGGCTGTTGTCCAAGTCCTCAAGAAGTTGCCAACGTACCTACGGTCGCCAACATCCGCAAATGCCGGAGAACGTGTCATGAAATTCAAGCCCAGCTTATCCGCCGAAGACTTCATCGAAACAGTCCACCAGCGGATTGGTGCTAGGACTAAGGCGGTGCTTGGGCGATCGGCGCTTCTTCTCGCGCTCGGTGAAGGTGTCCCGCCTGGATACAAGATCGCTGATTCCCAGGGCAAGGATCTGGATGACGAAAATGTTATTGGCGACGAGTTGCACGACGTTGTTCGTGCAGCACTGAATCACCGGGCAGGCAAAACGCTTGACGAAGGGGGATACCGGCAAGCCTTTCGGCAGAATTTTGAGTACGGCTGCAAACGACTGAAGGAGATTTGGGAAGAGTCCGGCAATGACCAAACGCGATTTGTCACATCATTGCTGAAACTTGGTGGAGAGGATTTCACTGGGTCAGGTAGGCCGTTCGTTGCTCCAATACCTGTGGTCGATAACGAAATAAAACTTAAGGTATTGACCGACGCCCCCGAATGGAGCATGAATGGGCCTGGCACCAACAATGGACTGCTCGTGATATCAGGACAACCAGGAAGCGGCAAGAGTCAACTTGCCCTCGACCTCTTGGCGCAACTCGCCGGCTCTGGTGTGCGCTTTGTGTTCTTTGACATGAAGGGGGAACTTGAGGACACCCCAAACAACCCGCAACAGCGGATGACCCGTGAGAAGTTTATCGCGCAGACGGGAGCCCGTTACACTCGCCTCATCAAGCAAGACCTTCCCATCAATCCGTTATATCGGCATCAGAACCCGACCCAGAACGCCCAGATAGCTTATGAGATTGCCAGCCTTATCCGATGCTTCGCGACCCAACTTGGTGCGAAACAGGAGCGAAGTATCTGCGAAGCCTATCAGCATCTCGATTCGCCCAGTTTTCCAGCCTTGGCCGTGGAGCTAGAGAGCAGCGGAGCGAAGGGTGTAGACCTTGCTATCGTCCAGAAGATCGTCGACTACAACATTTTTGCCGGTGCGCACGAAGCCATTCTGGTTGAGGATTGGCTTAGCGGATCGATCATCATTGACTTTAAGGAATTCGGCAACGATACCGACACCAAGGCACTCGCTGCGGCACTGATTCTCAATTTCCTGATCAAAAAACTCAATCAGCAACTGGCGATTACAAACGGGATACAGCCAGTCAAGATGGTTCTTTTTGTCGACGAGGCTCATCTCCTGTTGCCAAAAGAGAGCAAAGCAGGACTCTTGGGTGCCCTAGCCCGACAAGGCCGGTCGTGGGGGTTCCCGCTCTGGCTCGCCTCACAAGATGCTGATAAGTTTTTGACTACTGGCGCCAACGAGACAAACTTTGCCGAATTGGCTGATTGCGGCGTGCATTTTTCCCCTCATACGTTGACTGATCCGCAGCAGAAGGTTATCCTTGGTGGAGTAACCCATACGAAGCTCAAGAAGGCTGAGGCCGCATTGCGACTGCAAGGTAAACTGCAAACCGGAATGGCTCGTCAATTCTGGAAAGATGGGGGCCGATGATCACATGCCTGTACTATGTTTTATTATCCACGGCATTGGAACACAGACTCAAGAATATTCCGCCCCGTTGCAGGAAGGAATTCACCGGGAGTTGAAGAAGCTTGTCGCGCTCAAGCGGAAAACGAATCGTAATACATTCCAAGATGTTGATGCAACAGATCTCGTCGATTTCCGCGCACTGTACTGGGGGAACGTCGGCACTAATGCACAAGCCAAGCTCTTCCGAACTCTATACCCGGATTTGTTTGGGGATAGCTCATGGAAACGATGGTGGAATAGCGTTGTGAAATTTGCCGCTGCGCGCTCCATCTCAGTGAATCTGCTGGGCGACATATTCGGTTACTTGGGGCAATTTCAAGAGCCAATTAAACGAACGGTTCTAACGCAAATAAGAGAAGCACTCGAAGAAGCAGCCCACTCGAAAGAAGCAATCTCGATCATTCTCGTTGGCCATAGTCTAGGGGCAGTTATTCTTCATGACCTCATCGCCGGGTTCTTATCCTACCGTTACGCGGAGTTTGACAAGTTAGCACCAAATACATCGATATTTACAATGGGCTCGCCGCTGTCGCTGTTTTCACTCATCGCGAACCGAGCGAAACCCGATAAGTTTAGGGGCTGGATAAACTTCGTGCATGATCGAGACTTGATTGCGTTTCCAATGCAGAAGTTGTTCTCGACGGCTCGCGACATCTCGGTACGGTCATTCTTTCGAAATCCGATTAGCCAATGGAGTCCGCTCTATCTACACGGTGCGTATTGGAACAGTAAACGAATCCATCGACACATTGCGGACGAAATACTAGGACATCATGAACAACATTTAGGTATCACCCTCACGTCTGTGCCCGGACCTGTTCCTCCTGAGATTTACCAGCCACTAGTGGGCGGATTGAATATGGCTGGCTTGTCACAGTGCTTTGCAGACTTTAAGGATGTGCCGTTCAAGCAGTTGATCGCAACAGCACGTGAAATCGACTTTTTTAATATTTATGGCGGCTCATGGCTTGCGCAGCACGAACAATACTTCGCAAAGGCGTTGGCAAAGCCGGATGTACGTATACGAGCGTGTATCATGTCTCCCGACAATCCCGGCCTACCTGGTTTGGCTTACCACTTTTCAGGAAAGTCGGTTGAACAGATCAAGCACAAGATTGAAGAAGCAATGGTATCACTAGAGCGTACAGCGACCGATGCTCGAAAGCAGGGGACTACCGCAGGCCATCTAAAAATCTATCGAACCAAAAATATGGTTAATCACAGCTTCTATCGCTTTGACGACATGGTGTACTTTGCTCCGCGCCCGCTAGCGAGTTCGAAGAACGCATCTACTCCAATCCCATGCTTTGCGTTTCGACGGACTAGCGAGCCTGGCGGTGCATACGAGTGGATCATTCGCGATTTTGAGGAGATGCTTCAAGAACCGAAAGACGTAAGTCTTGACTATGACTCGGCGGTCGCCACGGCTTAGGCAAAGGCGAAAAGATGCAGTTCATGATGTCACGCTACCTATTGGTCATTGATGTAGAAACAACTGGCCTTGATCCATTAAGACACGCCTGTATCGAGGTCGGCGCCGTTTTGCTAGATAAGGTATTGACACCCGTTGCGGAATTCTCATCACTGATTGGACCATGGACTGGAGCTGAGGTTCTTGAAGATGCAATGAAGGTTCATGGAATTGTGGCAGAGGAACTACAGAATGCACCTCACATTAGCGATGCTGTGCGACACTTCGACCAAGTATTTATGAACGAGGAGGAAATGCCGTTGCTGGCTGGTTGGAACGTCTGGTTCGATACGTCATTCCTCCGTGATCTCTATAGAAGAGCTGAGATGCGTTGGCCATTTGCGCATCGCCTACTCGACATTCAGTCAGTGTTCTCATTCCATTCTGGATTGGCATCTATTTCTCAAGAGTATGCCATTCAAAGCGTGCTTAATGAAGAGCAAATGCATAGAGCCCTAGAGGACGCGCGGCACACCTCGCGATTGCTGAAAACACTGGCCGAACGATTTCTAATCGACTAGATCGAGAGTTTTTCTATAGCCTCTTTGACGGCTCGCACAACCGTGTCGACGTTATGCTTGGTAATGTCAGTTCCTAAGGAAAAACGGACCGCATGGCGCGATGCGTAAGGCTTCATTGCATTAATGACATGGGAGGGATCCTCAGAATCGGCGAGGCATGCGGAACCCGACGATGCGCAGATGCTGTAATGATCGAGCAGGATTAGCAGCGATTCGGATTCGATACCGCGAAATGTAATGTTGGTTGTGTTGGTCAGCCGTTGTGATACATGTCCATTTAGTTCCGTATTCGGAACTGATGTGAGAATACTGTGCTCTAATGCATCGCGCATGGGACGAACCTGAGTATTGAAGTCGGCCAGATGCTTACGTGCCATCTCTGCAGCCTTGCCCAATCCAACGATTAATGGAACATTCTCTGTGCCGCCACGTAGCATTCGTTCCTGATGGCCACCATAAATCAATGGCTTAAACGGTGCCTTCCGGCGAACGTACAATGCTCCAATGCCTTTCGGCGCATGAAGTTTGTGTCCGGTTAACGACAGGTAATCGACCTCCGTCGTCCGCACATCAATATCGACCTTGCCTACCGCTTGTACCGCATCGCAATGAAATAACACGCCGCGTGATCTGCAGACCTTGGCGATCTCGTTCACAGGGAAAAGGACTCCCGTCTCGTTGTTTGCCCACATCAACGAAACCACCGCGGTCTGGTCCGTGATCGCATTGTCCAAATCCGTAAGTATGAGCAGCCCCTCCGGGTCCACAGGCAAATACGTGACACGGTATCCCCGACCTTCCAAGGCCCGGCAATAATTGAGTACCGATGAATGCTCTACCATGGACGTAATGATGTGGCGCTTGTCCGTTGTCGTAATTGCTGCATGAATCGCCGTGTTATTGCTTTCCGTCGCGCAAGAAGTGAACAATATTTCGCGAGACTGCGCACCGATCAGTTTAGCGACCTCGGCGCGGGCGGTCTCGATCACGCCCTTCAATTTTGCACCAAACCGATAAGTGCTCGACGGATTGCCCCATTCCGTTCCGAAATAAGGCATCATCGCCTCCAGCACCTCTGGATGGACTGGCGTTGTCGAGTTGTGGTCCAGATAGATCACGTGGACATCCTACGACAATCCGGCACCCGAACCAAGGCGAGGTTGCGCTCAATGCCCCGCTGATTGTTCGATTCACGGACAGCGGCTCCAGTTTGGGGCGGGGTAAGATCGAACCGAAATGCTGCCCGCCATAATTTCTTGGCGTGGATGTTCGCCGCGTTAGAATGTCCACGACATGGTGAAACAGCCTCAAATTCATCGCCACAGGACAGCAATCGGACGGGCAGGCTTATCTAAACCATTTCGCACGGCGTTTGAATCCCAGTTGATTACCCCTGAAACATCCGTCTTCGACTACGGTCGCGGACGTGGCGACGACGTGCGCAAACTTGCAGACACCGGGTATTGCGCTACCGGTTGGGATCCTATCCATCAACCAAAGGCGCCCCAGATACCCGCAGATGTCGTGAATCTAGGCTACGTCGTCAACGTTATCGAAGACCCAGAGGAACGGGCGGATGTCGTCCGAAAGGCGTGGAACCTGACCAACCGCCTGCTGATTGTTTCTGCCCGGCTCCAGTATGAGGCCAAGGAGGGGCGATTTGAGTCCTATGCCGATGGGTGTCTCACCGGCCGTGGGACATTTCAGAAGTTCTTCGCCCAGGTGGAGCTACGCGACTGGCTGGATCAAGTCTTGGCGCAACGTGCATTAGCAGCCGCACCGGGAATCTTTTTCGTGTTCCGCGATGAGGAGCTTGGCCAGCGGTTTTTGGAATCTCGGTATCGGCGTCCCCGGGCGGCACCCGCGGCGCGAATGAGCGATATTCTTTTCCAGCAGCACCAGGTCCTGCTCACGCCCCTGATGGAGTTTGTGGCCGACCGGGGGCGACTGCCAGCACCCGACGAGCTCCCGGAACATGGGCAGCTTACCGAGGTGTTCGGCAGCATACCCAAAGCATTTGCGGTCGTTCGACGGGTTAGCGGGCCGGACAGATGGGATCAGTTGCGGCAGGAACGGCGCGAAGAGCTGATGATCCATTTTGCATTAGGCCGGTTTGGTGGCCGCCCCAGAATTTCCGATCTACCGGCGAGCCTACAACGGGATGTGCGAGATTTCTTCTCCACCTACACCAAGGCCTGTGCGGAAGGCGATCAACTGCTCTTTCGCGCCGGAAACATGGCGGAACTCAATAATGCGATGGAGCACTCACCAGTCGGAAAGCTTACGGGGCAGGCCCTTTACGTTCATGTCGATGCGATGGCTTATCTGCCGGCGCTTCTTCGGGTCTATGAGGGGTGTGCACGCAGTTATCTGGGGCACGTCGACGGCGCCAATCTGGTTAAGCTGAATCGGATTGAGCCGAAGGTTTCCTACCTACTGTATCCTGACTTTGATACAGATCCTCACCCGGCTCTGGCCGAATCACTGCGACTGAAGCTCAGCAACGGCGATGTGAAGCATTTGAATTTCCGTGAATCGGCGAACCCGCCCATCCTCCACCGCAAGGAGACTTTTCTACCGCCAGAGGATCCACGTCGGGACCGGTTTACCCGTCTGACCCAGCAGGAGGAACGGCACGGCCTTTACGATGATCCGGCCACCATTGGAACCCGCGACGCGTGGGAGGCCGCCCTCATGCGATGCGGCGTATCGCTAAAGGGACATCGCGTAGTTAGACGAGGGTGAGCGTGTGGGCCTGCGATTCCATAGAGACGATCATGTCGGGTATACACTATTTCGTCTTGCTGGCGACTCATATAGGCAAGCACCGCAGGGAGCCCGCCCATCGCCGGCTCGCCACTCCGAACACCGCGCCGGCCCGTGTAACGGTGTCTGGCCAAACAGCCGTCGTTGTACGCCCACGGTCCGCGACTTGCTCTGTGTAAGTCTACTGGGGATCGGCGGTTAGGCGACTAGGGTCTCGTGCCGGACCTCATGTAGATCTTCCATCAACTTGGCATATTTGCGGGCGAGATGGTAACACCTCCTGATCCGACCGCACGCCCGTGGTCAATCTCCACAGCTTTTCGGCGAGCCCTTAGAGCACAAACATTCCCAACGTCCACTGCCGAAATAGCCGCGATCCCCTAGCTGGAATGCCACGAAGCACACCGCCGTCCGTAGGGGCACGTCGCACAGTTGAACTGGCTTGGGCTGGGATAAACCGACTCCGTCTTGCTGGCGTGCTGCATGGCGGCAACGACGCTGCGGACGGTGAGACGGGTGCGGTGGAGGCGGTCGGGGTCGAGTTTCACTGGCAGCGACTCGATCTTCACCTCCTTAGTCTTGGTCACGATCACGAATCGCAGAGCGATTTTGGCATCGTCGCTGAGCGTTCGAGCCAGGTCCTGCATGCCCACTGAGTAGAGCATGAGTTGATCGGCGTTCTCCTGGGCGGTGTCGGGTGCCCACATGCTGCGGGCGGTTTTGTAGTCTGTGATCAGCAGTTCGTTGCCCAGCCAGGTCACCACGTCGATGCGGCCCATCAGGTCGGGCAGGTCATCAGCCAGTACGACGCGGAACGTCTCTTCGATGCCCACGATCTGGCCCTCGGGCACGGCGTGCGGGCTGGCCATGAACTGCTCGATCATCCGCTGGGCCGTCGCCCGCACGGTCACGCGGTCTTGCCCCTTGGGATAGGTGACAGGAAGAGCATTGATCTCCTTGTCCCAGCAGGCATCGAAGACCCGCAGCAGTTCGTCGATGGACGGCAACACGCCCGCCTGCATGATCTGCTGGAAGTGATGCTCGATGGCGGCATGCACACCGCTGCCCAGCAGAAGGGCCGCACTGACTTCCTCCGGCTCTGCACCATCGACATAGCGGAACTTCCATTGGAGCGGGCATTTCTGATAGGTCGCCACCTGGGAATAAGTAACGTAATCCCGGCCGGTGATGGCCTCCATCACTTGGTTGGGCGACGGCTGGCTGGTGCGGTTCGTTTGGCGGGGATATGTTGATCGGGCAATCATGCTGGGGCTCCTGTTGCTGTTGGATGTACCCCGACCGTGATCACCCGTGCGATCACAGTTGCCTACGGAATGGACTTGTATTGGCGGAACAAGACCTGATAATGATGCCGCGATGTCTTTGGGGAAGCGGCAGAATCGGATGCCGGCAAGACCGGGACGTGTGTTTCAAGAGGAGCTACGCATGGCAAGGCGATGGAAGATGGTGCACGGCTCTACGCACTCACGCAACGCCCGCGAGGCAGAGGAGCGAGGCGAGATGCCATTGACGCGCGCCGTCGATGCGGTGTATCAGGCCCTGGAATGCAAAAAGCTCGAGGTGTCACGTCGCCGCGTGCGCGAATTCCTGGAAAAGAACTGCGAGCGAGGTTGGCACCACGTCGCCGGACCGAACAGCGTACGTGAGGTCCCTTACTACGCCACGCGGCTGGATGAAGATCAACAGCAGCGGCTGCTGACTAAGATTGACAACCACTGAGTACCATGGTCACCTCATCCCCCCTCAGCCCTCGCAATCTATAGCGATTCACAGACATCCAAATAGCGACGCCTGCGCCACCTGGCCGGGGACCAGTTCCACGGGCGGGCCGGTGATGACGTAGGTGAGACCGCCATACCTGACAGCCATGCCGTGGTAGAAGCCGGCCGGATCGCTTCGGGCGGCATCGGCGTCTCTGGTCTTGACAGCATAGGTGGTCGGCGTGCCGGCGAAGGCCTCCACCGCCACCAGCCGGTAGACCTGGGCCATGCAAGTGTCCACATTGGAAATGCCCACGCAGGTCCACAGGCCGCTGCGGAAGGTGAAGGGCCTGCGTATTCGGCCCGCCATCCCAATAAGGTCGGCGGAATAGGCGGCAACGATGTCGCCTTCTCCGATCTGCACTTCCAGGTCATGGGACCACTTGCCATGGGCCAGTCGGGCGGGATCGACCTCGTAGGTCTTCCCATCTCGGGTCCCGCTTGCTTCGAGGGTTGCTTGTTGGTTCATGGCGGTGTCACGCATTGGCAACGGTTAGGCATTGGCCGGCTGCTGATCTTCGATGACCGACTTGAGGATGTCGATGAACTCGGATGCCTGGCGAACACTCAGGGAGCCGACATTGCCCACGCCGAATTCGTGGTGGACCCATTCGTCACCGTCCTCATTGAGACGCTTGACCATGGTGTTGATTGCCCGCTGCTGGGCCTGGGTCAAAGGCCGATCAGGATTGCGACCCCCGGACCCGTCCCGGGAGGCCCCGCTGGCGCCGCCGGAGCCACCAGCAGATCGACCGTTGCCGTTGGATCGGCCGTTGCCTTGGTAGCGACCGCGGCTGTGGCCGTTGCCACTGGCCCCGTTGGACTGGCTGCGTCCGTTGCCACGGTGGATCGTGCCATTGCCCGGCTTGGCGTCGGTCTGGCTGAGATTGGCAATCTGCTCGTCCAGCAGGCTGTGAACCAAGGTGAACAGATCACCCGCCGTGTCGGCAATCTTCTGCGGGTCGGACAACGCGTCGTTAGGCACTTCAGCCGTGACGTTGAGGCTGACGCCCTGGGAGTCGTAGTTCTTGCTGACCTTTTTCGATCCGCCGACGTTGATGGTAATGGCCATGGGGGTAGGCTCCTTTCTTGACAGGAAACTGTACCCCGCGGGGCAGAAGCCGATCTGACTCAGGAGAGGACTGCGACGCCACCCGGCCCAAACGGACAACATGCCATACTGAGGGCGGCCACAGAGAAGGCCAATAGGGACCCTCTATATTGGTCTGCGACCGAAAATCCGCAGAAGGAACGCGGGGCTGGTAGGAAGTCACTGAGGGGTTTGTAAGACCAAAGTCAAGTCGCTGAGGCTTTGCTGTCGCCGCAGTGGGGCAACTTTTCAGACAACGGAAAACATTCGCAGAAAAGAGGGCAGCAGGCTTGCCTGCTGCCCTCTGTAATCGCCACAGATTGCCGATGTTCCTATAAACGCGATGTCAGGTGCCAACCGTCTTCGTGTCGGCACTGGTAAACACGAAGCCTGACGCGTTGTTCAAACCATAGGATTTCGGCTCGGCGTGTCGCCGCATCTTCCGTCTGGTAAAGCTTCTTTTCGCAGGATCGGCACATCGACGACGGTGTGTGACGGTCCTTGGGACACAGGTGCCATTTATCGCATCGGTCGCACCGGTAGGGAACAAGATCGGTAC
>JBGSTK010000005.1:0-13432 GCA_041736565.1 Phycisphaeraceae bacterium
GACACCATCCGCGCCGAAGATAAATTGATAAGTGCACCGCCTGGGGAGTACGGTCGCAAGGCTAAAACTCAAAGGAATTGACGGGGGCTCACACAAGCGGTGGAGCATGTGGCTCAATTCGAAGCAACGCGAAGAACCTTATCCAAGGCTTGACATGCACGGAGTAGTTGGTCGAAAGATTAATGACGCTCGCAAGAGTGGAACGTGCACAGGTGCTGCATGGCTGTCGTCAGCTCGTGCTGTGAAGTGTCGGGTTAAGTCCCTTAACGAGCGAAACCCCTATCGTTAGTTACTAACGCGTCATGGCGAGGACTCTAGCGAGACTGCCGGTGTCAAACCGGAGGAAGGCGGGGATGACGTCAAGTCCTCATGGCCTTTATG
The DNA here is from genome assembly GCA_041736565.1 of Phycisphaeraceae bacterium. GTDB lineage: Bacteria > Planctomycetota > Phycisphaerae > Phycisphaerales > Phycisphaeraceae > JBBDMX01. The sequence continues at coordinate 382 of JBGSTK010000005.1, forward strand.
CCTTGGGCTGCACACGTGCTACAATGGCGCAAACAAAGCGACGCGATACCGCAAGGTGGAGCAAATCGCAAAAATTGCGCCCCAGTTCAGATTGGGGTCTGCAACTCGACCCCATGAAGTTGGAATCGCTAGTAATCGCGGATCAGCTACGCCGCGGTGAATGTGTTCCTGAGCCTTGTACACACCGCCCGTCAAGTCATGGAAGCCGGTAGCACCCGAAGTCGCCCCGTTTCAGGGGTGCCCACGGTGAGATCGGTGACTGGGACTAAGTCGTAACAAGGTAGCCGTAGGGGAACCTGCGGCTGGATCACCTCCTTTCTAAGGGATTTCCTTAGATCACGCCCCTTCAATACGCTTCCAACCACCCACCGGTCTTCACAGCCCGGCCAGGTTGAAAGTATGAAGATCGCGGAGAGATCCGCAGCGTGAACGTCAGACACAACCTCGCTTCATTCCCTCCCGCCATCGCCCTAGAAAGCAATGACGAGAACTTGATATAGCATTGCGGTAACGTAATGCCAAGGCCCCCAACTGTTCGCCTGTCAACGATCCATCGGTACATCCAAATACCACCGCCATCGATCGCAACCCGCTCAAACGCGGGTTGCTTTGTTTCATACCAGACACGCCAACGGTTCAGCCCCCTCCCAACTGATCCATCCCGAGCACCGAAGGTCCCCTCGGACCAAGGCCCATCGCCAAATTCGAGGAGCACGTTCCTGATCCCAGTCAGGTGGCCGCCAATCACATTCGGGTGGCCGCCAATCACACCCGCCAAGGAGGCCGGATCACGGTGCCCATCCCAATCGCCCCCGCCCCCCAACCAGTGATCGCCCGACTCTTCACCCCGCCTCCGCTGTTCCACTTCGGTCGCCCCGTCTTTGCTCCCCTGTTTTCGGTTCATGTGCCTGGGCTGTGGCTCCAGACCTACACCGCTCTTGTATCCCCGAACTCTTCAGCTCCCCTGTCTCGCAGCTCAGGCGAAGCCACTGGCACCAGAGCGCCCCTGGAAGCGCAACACCAACTTCGACAGGTTATCCACATGTCTTGCATATAAAGCCGCCCCCGCATCGCTGAGTCACATCTCAAATCTCAAATCTCAAATCTCAAATTTCAGATCTCGCCTCCGCAGGGGCACGCACGCTCACCCACACCGCCACAGCCGACACCGCACACTCCAGCCCCCAGCACCGTAGAAGACCATCAGAAATGCACAGCTTCCAGCCGCCCGCAGGCAGAAGTCGCAGTCGCACCAGGCACACGCGACATGCGCAGGTGGGGCAGACGCGGCCGTCCCCCGCAGACAGCATCGGGACTTGGCCAGAGCCCCGGTCACCCGACCTCCACGCCACGATTCCCGGCTTTTCCCGCCCAATACCGTGCATTCGCCAGCCACCACGACGGCTTTTCCCCAGATCGTCCAGACTGCCCCGCTACGATGAGCTCACGGATTTGACACGAGCGCGGGCAGAGCTACAATTATCCCTTCCCATCGCACCGGCCCGTCGGCCCCAGGCCGCGTGCGAACAGGGGCTCAAGCGGTGTGGAAAACAAGCCGAGTTGACACGGGGGGACGAAACGGTAAGATGTGTGGCTCGCCTCGAATCGAGGCCCCGTCTCAGACGAGGTCACGACCCGCGGCAAGCGGCGTCGGCAGGCAAGGGATAAAACCCTCGCTGAAGCGACGAAGTTCTTTGACAAGTGGATATGCTGGGTAACTGCACATAAGTGCATACCGAGTAAATAAAGATTGAGCTCTGAGGAGCTTGCCTGGTGCTTGGCGCCGTCGCCAAACCACCGGGTTGTCGTGCTGTAAATCGTGGCATGACAGGTTGGGTCGGCCTTGATCCGGTTCTTCGGTTTGAGGTCGGCATGATCAAGCTAATAAGGGCGTACGGTGGATGTCTTGGCGTCAAGAGGCGATGAAAGACGTGAGAACCTGCGAAAAGCCCAGGGGAGCTGGTAACTAAGCTGTGATCCTGGGATGTCTGAATGGGGAAACCCACCCGCAAGGGTATCCGCACCCGAATGCATAAGGTGCGGAAGCGAACGTAGGGAACTGAAACATCTAAGTACCTACAGGAAAATAAAGAAACCTCGATTCCGTAAGTAGCGGCGAGCGAAAACGGATCAGCCCAAACCAGGCTTCGGCCTGGGGTTGCGGACACCAATATGGCACGTTCAACGGATCCCGAATGGGCTGGAAAGCCCGACCAAAGAAGGTAATAGTCCTGTAATGATCTGTGAAGACGGCCTAGGTGCTCCAGAGTAGCGCGGAGCTCGTGAAACTCCGCGTGAAACTACGGGGCCCACCCCGAAAGGCTAAATACTACTTGACGACCGATAGTGAATCAGTAAGGTGACTGAACGATGAAAAGCACCCCGACAAGGGGAGTTAAAAGTACCTGAAACCGTACGCTTACAAGCGGTCGGAGCCGGCCTTCGGGCTGGTGACGGCGTGCCTTTTGCATAATGAGCCGGCGAGTTGGCCTCTGTGGCAAGCTTAAGGAGTACACCTCCGTAGGCGAAGCGAAAGCGAGTCTTAAACGGGCGTTAAGAGTCGCAGGGGTCAGACGCGAAACCTAAGTGATCTACCCATGGCCAGGTTGAAGGGAGGGTAAAACCTCCTGGAGGACCGAACCCGTTAACGTTGAAAAGTTATGGGATGAGCTGTGGGGAGGACTAAAAGTGTAATCAAACTGGGAGATATCTCGTTCTCCTCGAAATAGTTTTTGGGCTAGCCTCACGAGTCAAACTACAGGGGTAGAGCTACTGGATGGAAATAGGGGGCTACCCGCTCACCTATTCCAACCAAACTCCGAATACTGTAGTGTTTGTCGTGGGAGTCAGAGTGTGGGCGATAATGTTCATGCTCAAAAGGGAAACAACCCAGACCGCCAGCTAAGGTCCCAAATGACGTCTTAGTTCGAAAGGAAGTCAGGGTGCAATGACAGCCAGGATGTTGGCTTAGAAGCAGCCACCATTTAAACAACGCGTAATAGCGGACTGGTCGAGGACTCTGGCGCCGATAATGATCGGGAATAAGGCGTCAACCGAAGCTGCGGACTCTAGAAATAGAGTGGTAGAGGAGCGTTCCTGCCAGCATTGAAGCGAATCGTTAACGGTTCGTGGAGCGGCAGGAAGCGAAAATGCCGGCTTGAGTAACGATAAAACAGGTGAAAATCCTGTTCGCCGTAAGCCTAAGGTTTCCTGGGCAAGGTAAATCCGCCCAGGGTTAGTCGGACCCCTAAGGCGAGGCCGATAGGCGTAGTCGATGGATAGCAGGTTAATATTCCTGCACTTTCCGCGTAGGTTGAAGCGACGTGACGGAGTTCTGAGACAGGTCGGCCGACTAGTTGCGGCCGTCCCGCAAGGGCGAGGGTCTGAATCCCGAAGCCTGTTGATGGACTTTCTAGAAATAGCGTTCGTGGACGAAACGGAAAACCGTACTAAAACTGACACAGGTAGGCGTGGTGAATAACCTCAGGCGCTCGAGAGAACGGTTGTGAAGGAACTAGGCAAATTAACCCCGTAAGTTCGCAATAAGGGGGCCCTCCTCGCAAGAGAGGGCGCAGAGAAAAGGGTCTGGGAACTGTTTATCAAAAACACAGGACTGTGCTAACTCGTAAGAGGATGTATACAGTCTGACGCGTGCCCGATGCCGGAATGTTAAGGAAGCAGGTCAGCCGCAAGGCAAAGCTTGCAACCGAAGCACCGGTGAATGGCGGCCGTAACTATGACGGTCCTAAGGTAGCGAAGTTCCTTGTCGGGTAAGTTCCGACGCGCATCAATCGCGTAATCACTGGACCACTGTCTCCACAACCGACTCGGTGAAATAGAAGACGCGGTGAAGATACCGTGTACCCGCAGCAAGACGGAAAGACCCCGTGGACCTTCACTGTAGGCTGATATTGGCCACGAGTATGTTCTGCGTAGGATAGGTGGGAGGCTTTGAAGTTCCGGTTCCGGCCGGGATGGAGCCAACGTTGAAATACCACCCTGAATATTCTTGTGACCTAACCTCGTCCCGTGAATCCGGGCGAGGGACCGTGTTAGCTGGGCAGTTTAACTGGGGCGGTTTCCTCCCAAAAAGTAACGGAGGAGTGCAAAGGTTGGCTCAGCGCAGTTGGAAACTGCGTGTCGAGTGCAAGGGCATAAGCCAGCTTTACTGCGAGACATACACGTCAAGCAGTCGCGAAAGCGGGCCCTAGTGATCCTGCGATCCCGTGTGGAAGGGTCGTAGCTCAACGGATAAAAGGTACCCCGGGGATAACAGGCTGATCGCTCCCGAGCGTCCATAGCGGCGGAGCGGTTTGGCACCTCGATGTCGGCTCTTCACATCCTGGGGCTGTAGGCGGTCCCAAGGGTTGGGCTGTTCGCCCATTAAAGTGGAACGCGAGCTGGGTTCAGACCGGCGTGAGCCAGGTCGGTCCCTATCTGCTGTGGGCGTAGCAATCTTGAAAGGAGTCTTCCCTAGTACGAGAGGATTGGGAAGGACATACCCCTGGTGCGCCTGTTGGACCGCTAGGTCCACCGCTGGGTAGCTAAGTATGGCAGGGATAAACGCTGAAAGCATCTAAGCGTGAAGCCCCCCTTAAGATTAGGATTGCACGAGGCTTTGCCTCGAAAGACCCCCGGAAGACTACCGGGTTGATAGGCGGGAAGTATAAAGGTAGAAATACCCTCAGCTGACCCGTACTAAAGGTCGATCGCTTGATCATGCCGACCTTGTACCGAATGCAGCTCGCTTCACAAACGAGACGCGACGGAACAAGACCGGCCACCAAGCTCCTCAAACGACGCAACACGCGTCGTCGAGCTCTGTCTTGCTCGGTATGCATCCAATGCAAATTATCCAGCGTAACCACGACATCATGCGTGGGTTGGCCTAACGGCCAATCCATGCTTTGTCGGTGATCATAGCGACGGGGTCACACCCGATCCCATCCCGAACTCGGCCGTTAAGCCCGTCGCGCCAATGATAGTGCACCAGCGCGAAAGTAGGTCGTCGCCGACTTTTTGAGCCTCGTTGAGCCTAAAGCTCACGAGGCTCTTTTTTTGTTTTCCGGCTTTTTTGGCGTTTCAGGCATTCCAAACCCACCATCACCCCTGCCTCATACCCCCTGATACCACCCGATACCCACCTCAACCCCCCCTGATCACCCCATCACCTCACCATAATCCCCGCAATCCTCTCCGGGATTTACAATGCTGCCATGCACCAGGACCGCGACACCATCGTCGCTGTAAGCTCCCCGCCGGGACGGTCGGCGCGAGGTCTCGTTCGTCTCAGCGGCCCCGCCACGCGGACGATCCTGACCACCATCACCGATGGCCCTGTCCCTGCGGCACGGCACCTGACGCGTCTTAACATCGTACTTCCCACCCAAGGCGGCCAAACACACCTCCCATCACGCGGCTTCCCCGCCCTGATCACATTCTTCGCAGGCCCGCAGAGCTACACCGGCGATGACATGGCGGAACTGCAACTCCCGGGCCACCCCGCGCTGCTGGAACGCATGCTTCAAGGCATGATCGCTCTGGGGGCACGCTTGGCGGAACCGGGGGAGTTCACCTTCCGCGCGTTTCTGGCGGGCAAGATCGACCTGACACAGGCTGAGGGCGTGGCCGCGACCATCGCCGCGGTCAGCGATGGCCAACTCCGGGCCGCGGATCAACTTCGTCGCGGGCAACTCGGCCGCTTTGCATCGGAGGCTGTCGATTCGCTGGCGACACAACTGGCCCTGGTCGAAGCGGGGATCGACTTTGTGGATCAGGATGATGTCGTGCCCATCAGCCCAGCAGCTCTGGCGGGAAACCTCGCGGCACTGCAGGGGCGGCTGGATGACCTGCTGCGCCACAGTCGCGCTTGGGGCGCCCTCGAAGCGCTGCCTCGCGTGGTGTTGGTCGGCGATCCCAGCAGCGGCAAAAGCACGCTGTTTAACGCGCTTCTCGGCCGGGCGCGTGCGGTGGTCAGTGCCACGCCAGGCACGACGCGCGATGTTCTGGAGGAGCCGCTGCGGTTGGGCGATGGCGAAGTGATGCTGGTGGACTTGGCGGGCCTTGATGCTGGAGCTTCGGGGCTTGATGCCCAGGCCCAGGAGGCAGCGGCACAAGCCATCGCCAACGCGGATCTCCTGTTGCTTTGCGACGATGGTCAAAGCACGACCAGTCACGCCCGGCAATTCCTCGCATCAGCGTCAAACACCTCTGCGCAGCGAACCACCTCGTCCACCGCCATCCTGCGGGTTCGCACCAAGGCCGATCTGGAGATAGTTTCGAGCGTCGGCTTTGATGCCGCGAAAGGTGCCGCCCCGGACTACGACGTCGCCGTCAGCGTCATCAGTGCCATTGGTGCCGTGAACGCCAACAGTGCCGCGGCGACTACTGGCCTCGACAAACTGCGGCAGCTCATCACCGATCACCTGTCGCAAGGCAGTGTCAGCGTCGTGGGCGAAGCACTGGCGTTGCAGCCACGCCACGAACGCTCATTGCGGGCCGCGGCGAGAATGATCGAAGCAGCCCGGCATCGCCTCGAACCGCACGTGTCTCGTCGAGCGCTTCCCGAGGTGGAACTGCTGGCTGCGGAGCTGCGTGAGGCACTTGATGAACTGGCGGGTCTGGGCGGGCAGATGACGCCCGATGATGTCATCGGAAGGGTTTTTGCCACCTTCTGCGTCGGTAAATAGTCAACCCCCCCGTGGCCAGCGGCTATACTCTGCGACTCCCCATGGCCAGCAGTGAGAAAAAAAACACGCACGCGCCGCGGATCGCCAACCGCAAAGCCCACCACGACTACCACGTTCACGAGACGCTGGAAGTCGGCATTATGCTCATGGGCAGCGAGGTCAAGAGCATCCGCAACAGCCAGGTGACCTTGGCCGAAGGCTTTGCCCGCGTCGAACCCGATGGCACGCTGGTCCTCTGCGGTGTCGATATCGCACCCTACAGCTACGCGCACGGCGGCGATGCGCACGAGAACAAGCGGACCCGCCGATTGCTTGCGCACAAGCGCGAGATCAGGAAGCTCCAGACCACGATCACCGCCAAGGGCACGACGCTGATTCCGCTGGCGATGTATTTTGTTCGCGGCATGGTAAAAGTGGAGTTGGGCGTCTGCTCGGGCAAGAAGGCGTTCGACAAGCGGCAGGACATGAAGAAGCGCGATGCTGATCGCGAGATTCAACGCGGCATGACTCGTCGAACGATTTGAACAAGGATGATTTTCGTGGGTTACTTGCCGCGGCTTCTGGTTTTCGTGTTTGTCCAAAGCTTCGCCAGCGCAATCGTGCAGCGAGGCGTTTACTTCTTTACGCAGGACCGCCTGGAATTTTCGCCGACGAACAATCTTTGGCTGGCGCTGGGGGCGGGCATCGCCTACATCGCAGGTGCCTTGCCCAGCCATCGTGTCGCGAAGCTGCTGGGTGAGCGGCGGGCGCTGGTGACGATCCTCGTGACCCAGGCGCTGGCGATGGCGATGATGTCGCTGGCGACGGGCCCGGCGATGGTGGTGGGGGGGATGGTGCTTTTCTCGATGGCCAACGGCATGGGCTGGCCCATCGCTGAAAGTTACGCCAGTGCGGGGCGATCGCCAGCTCAGGTGTCGCGTGCGCTGGGCTACTACAACATGGCGTGGTCGTTCTCGCTGCCGATGTCGGTCTTCGCGGTCGGAGCACTCATCGCCAACCTGGGCTTCGGCGTCTTCATGCTGGGCGCGGTGATCACGGCAGGGGGGCTGGCCATCGTCGCCACATTGCCCGCCAAACCCACGCACCATCCCGCAGACCATCCTGATCGTCCGTCGCCTGCCCAACTCGAACGCCTCACCGCGATGATGGCTTCGAGCCGGTGGTCGATGGTGGGTAGTTACGCGTTGTTGTTTGTTCTCTCGCCGTTGATGCCTGAACGTTTTGCGCAACTGGGCGTGAGCGTGGCGGCGGCCACGGCGTTCTTTTGCCTGTTGGATGTGGGACGTGCTTTGACCTTTGCGGTGATGCAGCAGACCCAATGGTGGCACAACCGTCGCGATCTGCTGGCGGTGACGGCGGTATTGTTGCCGATTGGATTCTTTCTGACGCTTAACGGCCCGACTTTGGGCACAGTGATCATCGGTGAGTTGATCTTCGGCATCGCCGCGGGTCTGGCGTACTACGGAGCATTGTATTACGCCATGGTGGTGAGTAACGCCTCGGTCGATGCGGGCGGTGCGCACGAAGGGCTCATCGGCTCGGGATTTTCAGTCGGGCCACTCTCAGCGCTGGTGGGCAGATACCTGGGTCAGATGTGGCATCAACCGAGCCTGGGCATCGCTGCGGGCGTGGCACCGGTCATCGTGGTGGCGATGCTGGGCGCGTTGCTGCCGCTCATCAGGCGACCAAGGCAGGCGGATGAACCCCGGGCGTAGCTGCTCAGAATTTCTTAGAGCATCTACACCTCCCAAGAATTTTAGGCTCTTCTACGCGACGCTCAGGCTTTCTTCGCCAGCGCTGCAGCGGGAGCCGGCTTGGCCTCACCGGCGGATTCGAGAAGTTCCGCACGATTGATGCTGCCGCCGGATTGATGCACCTTTTCGACGAGGGACGTCGGGTCCTTGCCCTTGTCGACCATTTCCTCAGCGGAGATCACGCCCTTGCGGTAGAGGTCCCAAAGGTGGTCGTCGAGCAGCTGCATGCCGTACTTACGCCCCGTCTGAATGGCGGAGTCGATACGGAAGGTTTTCTTCTCGCGGATGAGGTTGGCGATGGCGGGCGTGACGACCATGAACTCGTAGGCGGCCACCATGCCCTTGCGGTCGATGCGCGGCATGAGCTGCTGACTGAGCACAGCCATGAGCGAAGTCGAAAGCTGCACGGTGATCTGCGCCTGCTGATTGACAGGGAAAGCGTCGATGACGCGGTTGATGGTGCCGGCCGCACCCGTCGTGTGCAACGTACCGAAAACCAAGTGGCCAGTTTCAGCGGCGCGAATGGCGGCTTCAATCGTCTCCAAGTCACGCATTTCACCGACGAGCATCACGTCGGGGTCCTGACGCAGAGCGCGGCGGAGAGCTTCCGCGAAACTGGGCACATCGTTACCGACTTCACGTTGATTGACGATTGATTTCTTATGCCCGTGGTAATACTCGATGGGGTCTTCGATCGTGATGATGTGGCGATCTGTGCCGGAGTTGATGTGGTCGATCATCGTCGCCAGAGTGGTGGTCTTACCCGATCCGGTCGGCCCGGTGACGAGGAAAAGCCCGCGGGGTCGGCGACAGAGCTCCTGCACGATGGTGGGCAGGCCGATCTGTTCGAAGGTCAGCAACTGGTTGGGAATCTGGCGCAACACGACGGCCACGTTGCCCTTGACTTTGAATACCGAGACACGGAAGCGGGCGGCATCACCATAGGCGAAACCGAAGTCGCTGCCGCCTTCTTCCTGCAATTCGTTCTGGGAGCGTTCGGGTGTGATGGACTTCATCAGCGCCATGGTGTCGGCTGGTTCGAGCACTTTGGTCTTGAGCTCGACGAGTCGGCCACGCATGCGCAGGGTCGGGGGCTTGCCCACGGTCAGGTGCAAGTCGCTGGCTTTCTGCTTGACGACCGTGTCCAACAGGCGGTCAATATGAATGGTTGCCATGGTGAAAATCCTCTTCCAATCGCGGGTTGGCGGATGGTCCCGGGCCTGGGACGCTCGACACTGCTAGGCCGCCGTGGGGGCTGCTTCTTCGTCATCATCACTATCGACGTCCACGACGCCTTCGACCTGGGTGATGCGTGAGATCTCTTCCATGGTCGTGGCGCCGTCGAGAATCTTAAGCTTGCCGTCGCCCAGAAGATTGCGCATGCCCGAAGCGAGTGCCGCCTGGCGAATTTGCACCAGCGGCGAGCGTTTGAACGCCAGCTCGCGCAGCTCGTTGTTCATGATCATCAACTCGTAGATGCCCTGGCGACCACGGAAGCCCGTCTTAGCGCACTTGGGGCAACCCACGGACTTGTAAATCGTCTTGCCTTCGAGGTCACGCGAGGTGAACCCGACAAGGCGCATGAGGCGACGATTCGGGTTGAGTTCGGGCGTCTTGCAATGCGGACAGAGAATACGCACCAGGCGTTGCGCCAGAACCGCCTGAATGGAACTGGCCACGAGGAAAGGCTTGATGCCCATGTCGATGAGTCGCGTGATCGACGAGGGAGCGTCGTTGGTGTGCAACGTGCTGAACACCAGGTGGCCTGTCAGAGCAGCCTGAATGGCGACGTCGCCTACTTCCTTATCGCGAATTTCACCGACCAGCACGATGTTGGGTGCCTGACGCAGCATGGCGCGAAGAATCTTGTCGAAGCTCATGCCCACAGCTTCGTTGACCTGGCATTGATTGATGCCCTTGATCATGTACTCGACAGGGTCCTCAGCGGTGATGATCTTCTTGTCAGGGCGGTTGAGGACGTCCAAGGCCGAGTAGAGCGTGGTGGTCTTGCCCGAGCCGGTGGGACCGGTGACCAGGAAGATGCCGTTAGGTCGGCGGATGATGCGGTTAAACGTGTCGAGCGTGTCGGCCTGCATGCCCAGAGCCTGAAGACCTACCTTGGCGGATTCGGGCCGGAGAATACGAGCCACGATCGATTCACCGTGATACGACGGACAGCAGGCAACGCGGAAGTCGATGGTCTCGCCAAGGACTTTCTTTTTGATGCGACCGTCCTGGGGCACGCGCTTTTCCTCGACGCGCATGCCGCTCATGATCTTCATACGCGCGATGACGGCGCTTTGCGTGCGCTTGGGCAGATTGTCGCGCTGCTGGCAAACACCGTCGACGCGATACCTCAGGCGCACACGCCCGGCGTAAGGCTCGATATGAATATCACTGGCGCGCCCGGTGACAGCTTCGTCGATGATCTGGTTGACGAGTCGCACAATCGGGGCGGACTGACCATCGTTGGCATCACCGTCCTCGCCGGTCCCGCCCTCCACATCGACGTCGATGGATTGGCCCGCGTCGACGGACATCTGCCGCACCGTCTCGTCGATGCTGGCGCGAGTTTCGCTGAAGATGCGGTCGATGTATTCCTTGATCTTGCCCCGTGCCGCCAGCGCCGTGTCGATCTCGACATTGAGGCGGAAGCGCAGGGTGTCGAGCGTGTCGAGATCCATGGGATCATGGATCAACACCTTGAGTCGACCGTTGACCTTTTCAACCGGAAGAACCAGATATTTCTTGATCAGGTCGGTGGGCAGGAGCTTGAGATTCTCTTTGTTGAGAGCATCGGGCTGATCCAGGTCGATGTACTCCATCTCGAACTGGCTGGCCAGCGCTTTGGCGATATCCGACTCCGAGACGAATCCCAGGTCGATCATCACCTCACCGATGCGGCGTCCCTGCGCGGTGGAAATTTTCAGAGCGTCCTCAAACTGGGTGTCGGTGATCATCCGCCACTCTTTGAGTATCTCACCGATTTTGCGTCGCTTCCGCGCCATCAACACCTCTATTCGAGTTGGCCAAGGATCGTCGTGGCCGCCCTAACCCGGCGTGCCAAGAGTGATTATGGTTTGCCCGCCCTCGATTGGCAAACCGTCCCTGCCGGCGTTGCTCCCGCACGAATCATCGTAGGCGCGCGGGGCAACGACCACAGGGCACCTCGGGTAAGATCAACGCCCATGATTGCCAGAATCCAAGGTGTGCTCGAAGCGGTGGAAGGCGGCGCGATCCTGCTTCGTCTCGAAGGCGGCCTGACCTATCAGGTGCTGGTTTCAGCCTACGCAGCCCAGCGGCTGGGGGCGTCCATCGGCCAGACCATTAAGCTCCACACCATCGACTTCATCGAATCCCAGGGCCAGGGAACCACCATGATCCCCCGGCTGGCGGGGTTCCTGACACTCGAAGATCGGCGGTTCTACGAGCTGTTTACCACCTGCAAGGGCGTGGGTAACAAGCGCGCCCTGCGTGCCATGAGCATGAGCACCCATCAGATCGCCGCTGCCATCGCTGATCGTGACGTTGCCCTGCTCCAAAGCCTGCCCGAGATCGGCAAGCGCATGGCCGACACGATCGTCGCGACGTTGTCGGGCAAGGTCGATGACTTCGCGCTGGCAACCCAGACCGCGACTGTGGACGGCGGCGCTGCGGACACTACGCCGACGGGCGGCGATGAGCCAGCCCCGGCTGGGACGCTGGCACGCGATGCGCTCAACGTCTTGATCCAGTTGGGCGAGAATCGTGCCCAGGCGTTGCTCTGGATTGATACGGTGCTGAGGCAGAAGGATCGCCCCCGCGACGTGCAGGAATTGATCGCCCGGGTCTATGCGATGAAGGCTGGACAGTAGCGGCGAAGAATATCGACACGTCATGCGACTGTTGGGCAATCGCATGGCTCGCATCAACGCCACCTCTGCTTTTCCCAATCCGCGCCTGTTGACGTATCATCTTCCGCTTCACCACCACCCTCAGGAGTCGCCCATGGCCTCACCGGCGGATCGACGTTATCGCGAAACCCACGAATGGCACATGCCCCAGGGCGATCTGGTCGTCATCGGCGTGAGCCGCTTTGCCGTCGATGAACTCACCGATGTCACCTACCTCGATGTCCGCGCCAAGACCGTCAAGGCGGGCGAGACCTTCGGTGAGATCGAGTCCGTCAAGGCCACCAGCGATCTCTATGCTGGGATCGATGGCGATGTGGTCGAGGTGAATCAGGCGGTGCTGGACAATCCCGCCATCATCAACGATGACCCGTATGACAAAGGCTGGATCGTCAAGGTTCGACCGAGGGACATCAAGCAGCTTGATGCGCTGTTGAGTTCTGCGGACTACGACAAGCTCCATAGCTGATGGGTGCCGGGCCGTCGGTGGCATCGTGGCGAAACCTGCAAAAAGGGCATGGGATGAAACGAATTCTCCTGGTGATGTGCGTGCTGACGGTCGGGATGCTCTGGGGCTGCGGCGGGCAGGGCGGCGGTCGGCTGACGTTGAAGGGCCAGACCATCACGGGCACCGCGGCCCAGCCGGTCGAACTCGCCGGTAGGTTCCGTACCGCCACCTATACCGCCGACGGCAGGAACAACATCACGATGGTGCTCA
>JBGSTK010000042.1:0-2963 GCA_041736565.1 Phycisphaeraceae bacterium
GCCTCGGCGGTGCGAGCGGATTTGGCAGCCGCCAACGCCGGGGCTGAAAGCGGCGTGGCACGACCATGGGCCATCGTGGGCATTCGCAGCCGAGGCGTGCCCCTGGCGCAGCGGTTGGCGGACATCCTCAAACCCGATCACGTGGGCGTGCTGGACATCACCCTCTACCGCGATGACCTTTCGGAGATCGCCTCTCAACCGATCGTCCGCACCACGGAAATTCCCTTCGCCATCGACGGGCTGGACATAGTGCTGGTGGATGATGTGCTGATGTCGGGGCGAAGTGTTCGCGCCGCGTTACAGTCGCTGATGGATTTCGGCCGCCCGCACCGGGTGTGGCTCAGCGTGCTGGTGGACCGCGGCGGGCGCGAGTTGCCGATTGCCGCCGACCACGTCGGGTTAGATCTTTCCCGCGGTGCCCAGGGCGAGGGCGGGCCGAGGGTGGAGGCTGATGAACGTGTGGATGTCTGCCTGCAGCCCATCGACGAGCGAGATAGGATCGCTGTGGTGGGCAAGTCGCATCGAGGAGCCTAAAGACCATGGCCGAGCCGATGAGCAAGGTGAGTCCCGGGGATCGAGCGGGGGCGTTGGTTGGTGGGGGCGTCACCGATTCGAGCTACCGTTGGCGGGATCGTCATCTGCTGGGCATCGAGAACCTCTCCGCCCAGGATGTGCGGTTTTTGCTTCAGACGGCGAGGGGCTTTGAGGAAGTCAGCACACGCAGCGTTAAGAAGGTGCCCGCCTTGCGCGGCCGAGTGGTCGTCAATCTCTTCTTCGAAGATTCGACTCGCACCCGCGCCAGTTTTCACCTCGCAGCCAGCCGTCTTTCCGCTGATGTGCTGGAATTTTCCGCCAAGGGCTCGAGTGTCGCCAAGGGTGAGACGCTGCGCGACACCGCTCGCAACATCGAGGCCATGGGCGTCGATGTCATCGTCGTCCGCCATCACCTCAGCGGCGCTGCGGTCCAGGTCTCCAAGCAAGTCAAATGCTCGGTCATCAATGCTGGTGACGGTCAGCACGAACACCCCACGCAGGGCCTGCTGGATATCTACACCATCGCCCGGCGGCTGGGTCGCGACGACTTCGACCTCTCGGGTTTGACGGTGGCGATCGTGGGTGACATTGCCCACAGCCGCGTGGCGCGGTCCAACGTGCATGGTCTGCATAAACTCGGGGCGCGGGTGATTCTCGTGGGGCCTCCGACGTTGCTGCCTCGCGGCTTTGCGGATTTAGGCTGCGAATTAAGCTCGAATCTCGACGAGGTGCTGCCACGGGTGGATGTGGTCAACATGCTGCGGGTGCAGTTTGAGCGGCTGCAGAGCCAGGCATTTCCGAGCCTGCGGGAGTACACGACGTTCTACGGGCTCACTGCGGGGAAACTCAAACGCGCCAAACCGGAGTTGCTGGTGATGCACCCCGGCCCGGTCAATCGTGGCATCGAAATCGATTCCGCCGTGGCTGATGGACCGCGCAGCACGATTCTTCAGCAGGTCGCCAACGGCCTGGCGATACGCATGGCCACGCTGTTCCTGGTCACCTCCGTCAAAGACTAGGTCCCGCCTGCGCGGCCATCACCATCGAACAGTAGCCATCAGGCATCACCCTACAGGAATGACCACGACCATGCCTCAACCCAGCCGCAACGCAGGTGTCCTGCTCATCATCTCGGGCCCATCGGGCGTTGGTAAGACGACCATCACCCACGCTGTCGAGAAGGCGCTGGATGCGGAGTTTTCGGTGTCGATGACCACCCGGCCGCGCACCGCTGCGGATAAGCCCGGCGTCGATTACCACTTCGTGACGCGGGAAGAATTCGACGCGGCACGTGATGCGGGCCAATTGCTCGAATCCGCTGAGGTATTTGGAAACTGCTACGGCACGCCACGGGTACCGGTGGAGGCGGCACTGAATCGGGGGCGGCTGATCATCCTGGAGATCGATGTGCAAGGGGCTGCCAAGGTCAAGGAGCAGTTGCCACAGGCCTATGCGATGTTCGTGTTGCCCCCGAGTCTCCGCGTGTTGCTGGATCGGCTGCGAGGGCGCAAGCGCGAGGATGAGGAGGTGATTCAGCGCCGCTTCGCCAAGGCCCGCCACGAGATTCAACTGGCGTGGGACAGCGGCATCTATGACGATTTCATCGTCAACCGCGATCTGGACAAGGCTGTGACCGAGGCAGTGACGCTGGTCCGGGACCGACTCGCGGGAATCTGAGATTGCCGGGCATCGTGTCGCACGCCGCAGCCCTCGTCAGGCGGTACACTATCAGTCATGAACCGTGCTGTTTTCCTTGATCGCGACAATACGCTTATTCACAACGACGGCGACCTGGGCGACCCGGCCAAAGTCAAACTCATCCAGGGTGCTGCCTCGGCCGTGGCATCGCTGCGGGGACTGGGCTACGCCATCATCGTGGTGTCCAACCAGGGCGGCGTAGCGCGTGGAGCCTTTAGCGAGGCCGACGTCGAAGCCACCAACAGCCGCGTCAACGAGGTGATCAAGTCCACCAGTGGCGCGTGGGTCGATCGCTTTTATTACTGTCCCTTTCACCCGCAGGGGACGGTGGAGAAGTATTGCCGCGAGCATCCCTGGCGCAAGCCGCAGCCGGGCATGTTGCTCCAGGCCGCGGAGGATTTGAATCTGGACATGAGCCAGTCGTGGATGATTGGCGATTCGTTGCGTGACACGCAGGCGGGTACCGCGGCAGGAGTGCGGACGATTTTGCTGCGACCCGATGCCAGCGAGCAGCCGCCGTTGCGTCAGGAGAAGGCGGCGGCAGAATTGTTTAACCGCGGGTCCGAGACATCGGAAGTGATGCCTGATTTCGTGGCGAAGAGCTTGGTCGAAGCGGTGCGCATCGTCGCGCAGCAACGTCGGCCTGAAGGTGTGGACGAAGCCCGGCGATCGACGCCGATCTCCGCGATGTCGAGCATGCGTGGTGGCCACAGCGGCGATGGCGGTCGCGG
>JBGSTK010000046.1:0-13401 GCA_041736565.1 Phycisphaeraceae bacterium
TCCATGCATTGGCTCCCTCTCCTGCGCCGCGCGGGGGAGGGTTGGGGTGGGGGTGTGGGGGTGCTTCATCAAAGAATGGCCTCCGCAGCAATGCCCCCACCCAGCCTCCCCCGCTGCTGCGGGAGAGGTGCAGGAACGACCCGCTTCGCTTCGTGCTCATTGTGCCTTGGTGGTGAATGCAATCTTCCTGCTTCGCGACCTTGGCGACCTTCGCGCCTTCGCGTTGAAAACGAACTGGGGGGGCGGCATCGCGGCTTGGTGTTCGTTACGGATGGCCGACGATGGCACGCAGACCCTCCGCGATGCCACTTTCGTGGGCGGCGCGAGGCCATGGCGTTCGAGTAGAATTGGGTAATGAAACCACGTAAGGATCGCGGCTCATCTTTTCGCAAACGCAAGCCCCTGGAGCCGCCGTTCCCTGGGTCTGGAACGGGTGCTGATGCGCCCATATCGCCTCAGCGGGAAGCCCCGTCGTCGGGTTATGCCGCACCGCCGCGACATGACCCTGCCAGCACGGATTGGGGCGAGGTGGCGGACTGGTATGACCAGCTTGTGGGCGATGCGGGCAGTGATTATCACCAGAAGGTCGTGCTGCCGGGCGTGATTCGACTTTTGGCACCGGGACCAGCCGACCGATGCCTGGATGTCGCCTGTGGGCAGGGCGTGCTTTGTCGCATGCTTCATCACAACCACGGCGTGAAGATGACCGGCATCGACGCATCGGGCCAACTCATCCGTCTGGCTCGCGAGCGAAGCGATGAGGCCATTACTTACGATGTGGCTGATGCCCGGGACCTCTCGCGGTTTAACCCTGCAAGCTTCACGGCAGCAGCCTGCGTGCTGGCGATCCAGAACATGGATTCCATTGATGTGGTTTTTGAGAATGTGGCTCGGGTTCTGGCACCGGGGGGACGCTTTGTCATCGCCATGATGCACCCCTGCTTCCGGTCGCCCAAAGGGGCCTACTGGGGCTGGGATGCTGATCGAAGCATCCAGTTTCGCCGAGTGGAACGGTATCTGTCACCCCGCAAGGAGCCGATCCGGATGCACCCCGGCAGCGACCCCGGGCTGACGACCTGGACCTTTCACCGTCCCCTGCAGACGTACATTAAGTCGCTGGCTCGGGCGGGTTTGTTGGTCGATGCGATGGAAGAATGGCCCAGTCACCGCCGAAGTGAGCCGGGTTCCCGGGCCTTGGCTGAGGATCTGGCGCGGCGGGAGATTCCGTTGTTTTTGGCGCTGCGAATGGTACAATCCAAGCCGCCCTGTGGCATCGAGCCGTGAACCACATCAGCATGGGGTGTGGTAGGAGGGGATCGCGTGACGCGTTAAGAGGTTTCGCGTTGACGTCGGTCGGATCTTGCGGGGCCTTATGGCAGACCAGCAACAAAAAGTGGATCGCATCGGCGCGGGTGTGAGGCGACACCGTCTGATGCTGTTGATTGCCCTTGGCATCGCCGGCGTGATTATTTCAGTTGCCGCGATGTGGCATGCGCAGCAATTGGAGGAACGCGTCCTGGTGTTAGCGGCTGCAACAGAAGCCGACGAATACGCCAGGGCTTTGGAGCGAGAGGTAGACAGGGGCCTGGAGCGCATTCGCGTTGTGGCGGAGATGGTGGCAGCTTCGGAAAACCTCGGATATAAGCAGTTTGCCAGAATCGCGCGGCCGACACTGGGTCGGCAAACCACGGTCGATGCACTTTCCTGGATTCCGCGGGTGATGGCCCAAGAGCGAGCGGCGTTGGAAGCGGAAATGCGCACGCAGGGTCAGATCGACTTTGTGATCCGCCAGCATCAAGGCAAACAGATGGTGCCCGCTGAGGAACGCGAGGTTTACTTCCCGGTTGTTCGGCTCGAACCATTGGAGAAATACCCCAACGCGTTGGGCTTCGACATGAGCTCCGACCCCACGCGGAAGGTTGCCATGGAGCGTGCGCGTGACGTTGGGCGGCCGAAGGGCACCCCCCCGACGCTCCCCATCGCCAATGCCCGGGGCCAGTTAACCATGCTGGTTTTTGTGCCTGTGTACAACGCCCTCATCCCGCCGACGACCGAAGCGGAAAGAAGATCTGAGTTGCGTGGGTTTGTGGCGGGTGGTGTGTTGATCGACAGTGTGCTTGCCCAAGCCGTGGCTAGTTTCGATCGTGATATGTTTGTCGTCGAGCTTCACGATGCGACTGACCCGGCCGCAACCGTTCCGTTGCGTTTGCAGGCCAAAGAAGCTGATTCACCGGAAGGTCCACCGGATGGATCGCCCGTGGTTGCCAACGGGCAGGCTGCGTCGGCGTTGGTACTCAAACGCGATATCTCGATGGCGGGGCGTCGGCTGGAGTTGGTTTTGACGCCGACCGAAGATTTTCTGGCGGCCCATGCAAGCAACCGCTGGTGGGTGGTGCTGGCCATCGGGCTGCTGACCACGGGGTTGGTTGTGGCCATTGCAGTGGGGCTGTTTTCCTACGGCGAGGCTATGGCGCGTTACGCTCAACAGCGAGAAATCGCCAACGCGCACCTGGAGGAGCGATTGCGA
Source organism: Phycisphaeraceae bacterium (assembly GCA_041736565.1). GTDB lineage: Bacteria > Planctomycetota > Phycisphaerae > Phycisphaerales > Phycisphaeraceae > JBBDMX01. The sequence continues at coordinate 2,528 of JBGSTK010000046.1, forward strand.
GATCGCGAAGTATCGCAACGTGCGTTGGCCCGCGCTAACGAAGAGCTTCGTGCAACCAACGAAGAGATGGAGCGGTTCGTTTCCGCTGTGTCGCATGACCTAAAGACACCGCTTCTGGAAGTGGACCTGATGGTGGCGGTGCTGCGAAAAGAGCTGGACCGAATTGGCCACCAGCAAGGGGCATCGCGGCCTGTGGCCGCGGGCGCTGCGCTGGATGATCTGGTTCACGCCACCAAGCGGATGCGACGAATCATTGATGATCTACTGGAGCATAGCCGCGCCGGTTTTGCGCCTGTCGCCCGGCAGGTAGTGTCCCTCGAAGAGCTGGTGATGGAGACCGTTGACGACTATCGTGAGCAGATCAATCGTTGCGGGGCACGCGTTGAAGTCGAGTCGGATTTGCCCAGCATCGATGCGGATCGTGGTCGGCTTTCCGCAGCGCTGCATAACCTTCTGGGCAATGCACTCAAATATGGTTGCCCCACGGATCACGCGGATCCTAGCGTTCGCATTGGCACCGCGAATGTGGGTGAGGAACTGCATATCTACGTGCAGGACAACGGCCCGGGTGTGCCCGAAGAGTTTCATGATCGCGTGTTCGATCTCTTTCAACGCCTGCATTCAGATGGCGAGGGAACGGGAATCGGACTGGCCATCGTCAAGCGCGTGGCGCAGGCACACGGCGGGCGGGCATGGGTGACCAACGGCGACTCAGGCGGCGCGGTGTTCTGGATTGCGATTCCTCAACGGGGCCAGCATCATCGCAGGCCGCAAGAGTCCCAGCAGTTAAGTGCTGCGTCGTGAGATGGGGCGAGGGTGCGTTTGTGGGGGCTTTTAAGACCGTTGCTGGTCAGTGAGCGTCGATCGCGGCTGTCAGCAGCGACTCGTAGCGGGTGACGACAGCATCCCAGGTAATGTCTTTGGCGGTCTTGCGGGCTGCGGCACCAAGGCGGCGGGTCAGGCCCAGATCCTCGGCGGCTTGGACTGCGGCGGCGATGAACTTCTTTGGATCATCGAGCGGCGCCACCAGTCCGTTGTCGCCATGCCTGATGTGTTCGCGGGCCGCAGCATAGTCAAACGCCAACACACATAGACCGCTGGCCATGCCTTCGGTAATGACATTGCCGAAGGTCTCAGTCACGCTGGGAAACAGCAGAACATCCGCAGAGGCGTAGTGCCGCGCCAAGTCTTCGCCGCGCTGCATGCCAGCGAAAATGTACGCGGGGTGTTTTGCCTGCAGGCCTGCGCGGGCGGGACCATCGCCCACCAGTACGAACTTCGCATCCGGGCGGCGTTGACGCATGGCTTCGAAGGCTTCGACTGCCAAGGGGATATTCTTTTCCGCGGCCACTCGACCGACGTAGGCCACCACGAGGTCGCCATCACCCGCGGACCATTGCTTCCGCAAGGCGGCATCGCGTCGAGCCGGATCGAATAGCGTCCCGTCAACTCCCCGGGCAAGAATCGCGACATTGTTGAAGCCGCGTTCCTCAAGCAGCGTCAGGACATCGCGCGAGGGGACCATCGTCACCTTCGTGCGATTGTGGAACCATCGCATGAAGGCAAACATCGGGCCGGTGAACAGGCCGATGCCGTAGTGCTTGAAGTAGGTGTGGAAGTTAGTGTGATAGCTGGACGTGATGGGTAGCCGCGCCTGGGTCGCTGCCCGTAACGCTGACAAACCCAAAGGGCCTTCGGTGGCGATATGCACCACGTCAGGCCGATGCTCACGCCAATATCGCTGCAGACGCCGCTTGCAGGGCAGACCGATGTGGAGCCCTTGATAACGCGGCAGACTGAATCCAGGCATCACCACGTGCGCGACGTTGCCGTCAACCACGCTGTGATCCTGCTTGGACTGACGCGGGCGAACCACCTCGACAAAGTGCCCACGCTGTGCCATGGCTGTCACCAGACGATGGAGCGTCATAGACACGCCGTTGATCTCAGGCGGATAGGTTTCAGTTACCAGCGTCAATCGCATTGGCACATCGTACTATGAACGCTCCACCGGGATGGGCCGATCCTTCTGGCAGGATGACTCGGCGTGAGGCGATGGCGTTTGCTATCAGTCCCGATTCCTCTTGCCCTGAGGTCTGGGGCCGATTGTCGCTAATGGCGTCGGTTTGAAGCCCGCCTGCAACGCTGGGGCATCGGGACGGAGCCGGTAGTCCGCCATCGCCGGATCGGTGGTGTTCTCAAAACCTGCCTCGGCAGGCGTTCGGGCGATGGTGTTGTCCTTGGCGTTGAGCATGTCCGACGTGGCGTGCCAGTAGCAGTGGAGCGGCTTGCCCACGCCAACGAAAAGGTTCCGCTGCGCCACGTTCCCTTCGGGCGGCACGCCCTTGCCCTCCGCGTCGTCGGCGAAGTACTGCTTGAGCGTGGCGAGTTGGGGGTAGCGCGTGGAGTAGGGGGGTTGGTCGGGATTCATCTCATCCAGTTTCATCTTCAAATCCAAGCGGGTTTGATTCTTCCAAACTGGTTTGCTGTCCAAGCCGCGCCCATCCATCGCGACACCCTCGGGGCAATCCACGAACAGGTTGTTCTCGACTAGATTGTCACGCCCGCCGCCGATGAAGACGGCGCGTTGGACACGTACGAAGATGTTGCCGGTCATCGTCGAGCCGCTGGACTGGTCGTCGAGGTAGACGGCCTGCGCCCCGTGGAGTCCGGGGCCGGTGATGTCGTGGAAGTAATTGTGCTGGACCCGGTTGCCTCGCATGGTCCAGTCGCGTCCGATGTAGATCGCACCGACATCGCCTGTTTCCAGGCAGGTGTGGTGGATGCGGTTGTATTCGATGGTGTGCTCATTGCCGCTGTAGAGCACGCCGGCGTGGGGATGCTGGGAAATCTCGCAATGCGCCAGCACCTGGCCCACGCCTCCGATTTGCACCGCAGGGACGTAGCACTTGCTCCAGCGGCCGTTGTTGGTGAAGCGGCAGTCCTCGATGCGGTGTCCCCCCGGCGTCAGCGTCTTGCGGTCGCCGCCGCGCGCAAGCACGCCGCCATCGCCGGTTTGCGAGACGTCGCAGCCGTGCACTCGATGCTGCTTGCCGTCTTCGATCCGCACCCCCCATGAGCCGATATTGCGCAGGTTCACGTCCTCAATGGTGCAACTCTCGCCACCGGTAATCACGAGGCCATGTCCGCGCGTGTATTCCAGCGACAACCCCGGGCCGCGGAATGTGACAAACGACACGTCGCGCAGACTAATCATGGGCTCGGCCAGCGTGGAGACTGCCGACTCGGGCTTGGTCATGCTTTTCAACGGTGCAGGCGGGTAAAAATAGAGCAACCCCGAGGCGCGGTCGGCGTAGTACTCGCCGGGTTGGTCCAACTCCTCGAGTACATTGAGGAACACGATGCGTTGCTTGGTGCGGAAGCCGTATTGCCCGTGGGGCGGGGCCGTTTTGACGATGCCGGTGGCGGCGTCGTAGCTTTCCATCCGCTCGTAGGTCGCGGCCCAATCCCAAGCCCAGTAGCCGTAGATCCAGATGTCCGCGGGGGACTTCCATTTTTTGAGTTGGGCATCGCTGACGATGAAGCCGTCCTTGAGATCGCCCAGTTTGCCATCGTGGTCATCGTTATTTGTTTTACCCGGCACGCCAGCGATTTGTGCAAAGCCTTCATTGGGCCAGCGTGCCAGTTGCATGGGGCGGCCATCGTGAAAGAGTTCGAGATGCGCTGCCTGGGGCGGGCGTCCGAAGCCGCGCGATTTAAGTTCGCCGATGTCGTGCACCCCGGCACGGGTGAGATCGCATTGCACAACCTTATCTCGCACCGCCGGGTCCAGTCGGTCGCGCACTGCGTTGTCGGTCACCGGGCCAAAGTCGCTGATGACCACGCCGCCCAGCAGGCGTACGATCGCGCCGGGCGCGGCCTGATACACGATGGGCGCGGCGGCGGTGCCGGAATCCTCCTTGGTCAGCGTGAAGCTCTTCTGGATGTGGTAGTCGCCCGCCGCCAGCGCGACTACGGCCCCGCCGGGTGGCAGCGAACCTTTCTGCTTGAGCACCCGCAACGCATCCCGGGCCGCTTCCAGTGTCGCCAAGGGTTGCTCCCTAGTTCCAGGATTGGTGTCCGCTCCGTTGGGGGCGATGGTGAGTTCCAAGGGAGCCGCCGAAGCAGCGGTGGCGAAATGGCCGGCGCAGCAGACGACAGCAACACAGGCGAGCATGGCGAAAAGATGAAGAGGCATGGAGGTGTTCCTTGCTGCGGCGTAAAAAAAAACGGAAGGTGGATGGCTTAGCGTGGGCGTCTCACGCCACGGGGGTTAAGTCTCCGTCAATCCTAGTCATCTCTCGCATCTCGGCTTCGGTGAACGAAGCATTTGCACACAGGTTATCAGTCGATCAAACCTTGGACTCAAGGCTGCCCCCATGCGGCCTTGGCGAACGCTTCCAGTTGGCTGAAGTCGTTTTGCCACGTGGTGTACATGACCCCGATGACACGCTGACCTTGCGCAGCTTGGAGCCAGCCTCGAATCTGCTCGACGGGGGCATCGTAGAACCCAGCCAAGACCTGATCGTGACCGCGCTGGGCGAAAAAGCGGGGACTTCGTTGCGGTTCCCCGGAGTTCCAGTTGATGATGAGCATGTCTCGCGGCAGGCCCAACCAGGATTCGGCGAGACTTCCTTTGACGAGATAATACTGCTCGCGGGCGTTGTGACTGGGATCGAACATATCGCTCCAGACGCATAGTTTCGCCTTCGGATTAACGTGCCGCACAACCTCGACACAGCGAGCCACGTTCTGTGCCAGGAGTTGACCGGCCGAGAGTCCCAAGGCGTCTTCCGCGGCGCTCCAGTTGGCCACGCGAATTTCATCGTGGCTCAGAAAGTAACGCCGTGGTTTGAGCAATTGTTCGACGTCCCGGACTTGACGATCCAACCAGTCAAAACACTTTGATTCCGTGATCGACGCCGGAACTTGGCCGTCGTGGATCGACACGGCGTGATAGAAGTCGACGTTGACGCGGTCACCGTCTTTGAGTCCTGACGCTGGCAACAATTCGATCGCCGGCGGCTGATGGAAGACTTCGAAGTCACCATCACGAGCCAGTTTGATCATGCGTTGATCGACAATAGGTTGATAATCCCGACCCTTGACCAGCGGTTCGCCGTTCTCTCGCCGCAAGATCAGGGGACAACCGGGACGCTCCACGACATTCACCAGCGGTGACTCTTCAAGCACCAAGTCATCCATCCACAGCCGTCCGGCTCCCGCCCCCCACACGCCGCAGTACAGGTTGATCCGCTCGGAATCGAGGCTGTTGAAGACGATGTGATGTTGTGTCCAATCCTGCGACCGCTGGACTCCCAGGTTCTGGTAACTCAACGTGCGATTCGATCCCGCACCGATGGCAAACAAACGTACGACGGCCGCGGCATGGAAATCGTCCGTCTTAATCCAGACCGAGGCGTGGTACTGATGATAGGGCCTCAATGAAACTGACTTGGAGACGCGGCGATTCACCCCTTTAACGCCTGGTGGATTTTCGACCCGCAGGGCACAAGTGCCGCTGCGGTAGGTTTGAGTGTCGGCAAAAGTCCCTTGCCCCGGCGCATCCTGAAAGTTCCAGTCCGCAAACACATCTCCATCTCGTCGTTCAAAATCGCCGGGGATGGACCTCAATCGCTCATCACGAACGGGGATCGCCGCATTTCCTTTCACGACGAAACGGACGTTACGGGCCGGGAGGCCTTCCGCCAAGTTCGGATCATGCATGAGTAGCCCCGAGCTATATCCGAAGGGGGCGATGCACGGGATGATCTCCAGATTCAGTTCGGTGGCCACCTGCTGGATGCGGCGGACATTTCGGCGATACCGCTCGGTCACCCGATCCAGTACGTTGAGCTTGAAGTCGGCGTATACCACGCCGTTGTAGCCCGCTGCGGCGGCACGCCTGAGAATTTTCTCAGCCTTGTCTGCGTTTTCGTCCACCTGCAGATTGACTTGCAGGTAGACCCACCGATGCGCCAACTCGCCAGGAGCCGCCGAGGCGAATTCCGCTGCTGCGATAATCGCCAGACCGATGAATCCCATCTGGACAGCGCTCATGCCGCATCTCCCGAGGTTTTATTGGTCGTTGTTATCGAGCGGAAGTTAGCATACGAGCCGTTCGAAGTGCGGCTGAAGGTTTGGAGGGCCGCCAGCACTTCGGACCGCAGGATGATGGAGGGACGCGCATGCCGAAGCATGGAGACGGCTTGGGCAACGCCATCGACGTGGCCGCTGGCCATAAGATAGGCACCTGCAATGGCGGCGGTTCGTGAGTACCCAATCTTGCAGTGGACGTACACAATTCCATTTTTGCCATGCCGATGGATAAAAGCAATTGCCTGATTGATCTGATCAGGCGTTGGAGCGGTGAGGTCGAGGATCGGCAGCGACAGATAGTGCGCCTCGCGCAGAGAGCGGGGTTCGGAAAACTCGGGAGCCAGGTCGAGAACAGCGGTGACCCCCGCGACGCGGAGTTGCCTCGCCTGACTGGGGGAGAGATGTCGGCCAATCCACAGATGATCCACGACACGATCCCATGGGCGGCATTGACGGGCGTAATACATCCACGATAGCCGTTGGCCGATGAGCACGGGCCCCAGCAGCAACCATGTGGTCCATGAGAGTGTGCCCTGGCGTTTGCGAAAGATGCCCGGGCCAAGGAACACATATGCCACGGCGACCATCGCCACGGATGACGCTGGCCAAAGAAGCAAACAGGTCCAGGGCGTCCAGACAAACGCGAAGAGGGTCAGGATCGCTGCCCCAGCGGCGTAGTATGTGCCGATGCGGTGGTTCGCAGTGAAGGGCTGACGGAGCGGAGTTTCATCGAAGAAATGGAGGCAAAGTACGCCAAGAACGAAGCCGCCGAAGATATCGACAATTTGGTGCTGGTGGGTGAATAGCGGCGAGAGGCCGATCAGCGCGAACCAAAGGATAACGCCCAGATGGACGAGCTTCCTTAAACGGCGACCGTAAAGATCAAAAAGAATCAGACTCAGCGCGATGTGCAGCGAGGGGAACTGATTGAAGACACCGTCCAGTGCACGAAAGTTGTTGAAAATCACGCCGAGGAAGCCGTCGACGTGGGAACGTTCGTAAGTAAGACGCAGCGGGAAAAGAAGGAAGCACACGCCGGCAATGATGATGGCGGCGGCGATGCGCCGTGCAACTGTGATTCGCTCTCGGTCGGATCGCGCTAGAAACGGAGCGGCGATGAAGAAGAGATCGATGGACATGTACGGGAGAATAAACGCGGGGATAAATGGAATTGAACGTTCCCAAGGGAAGTAGAACGAGCCGACATCTGCGCGGAGCGTTGTGATAATGCTGCACGAACTGTAGACGCCAAGGAACAGGAGCGAAAGACCGGCGGAAGTCAGGGCTGCTTTCGATAGGGGCTTCATGCGGACACTCGACGGGCGAGTGAGACGGTAAAAATGCCCCAGGGATCGACGTCCTGTTCGACTTTCTCGAAACCGGCCGCTTGGACCAGCGTGTCCATTTCGGCTTGAGTTCGTCGGCGCATGATCCACGGATTCCCTTCGCGGTTGATCAGCGTCCTGGCGATAAATTCGACCTGGGGGTGCCAAGGCTGACATGTGTAAAGGAGATAGCCGCCAACATCCATGGCGTCTGCGATCCCGCACAGAGAGCGGAGTATGAGTGCGTTATCAGCATATAGCTCGTAAATGCCGGCAGCGATGGCTATGGTGGGCCGAGGGGCTTGCGTCCCGAGAGACTCACGGTCGAAGGCGTCGGCGCAGGCGGTCGTCACGGTCGTCAATTGTAGTTGATCGGCGAGGCGCTTGGCCGCATCCAGGTTCTGTTGACGATAATCCCGTAACGTGGCGGAGGCGGCAATGTTCTCCAAGCGGTGCATAGTCTCCAGCACGTAACGGCCGGGACCGCAGGCGATGTCCAGGATATGTACAGATTTACCGTCACGATGGAGTTGTTCGGTGGTTTGAGATAAAAGGCGTTCGAGGTTGTGCCGACGAACTCGGATGCCCCGCCATCCGATGGCGTTGAGGTAGAAACGATCAACGAGTTTGCCAATGGGGGTAAGGCCAGTGGATTTGTTAGTGTAGATGTAGTCGAGGGACATACCGGAGTCGAACCCGGTTCGCCAGCCGAGTCGAATGCCTGTCGACAAGAGACCCAGTGCCTTTAGGTTGGCACGCGCGACAGACCACCGAAACGAGCTCGGACTGCGCAGGAGGTCATATTCGGTACGTGTAAAGCCGCCCCTGTCGGCATCGATGAGGTGACCATTCTGTGGTGGCCGGGCGTAGCAATCCTCGATGAACTCACGGATTCGCTGGATGACCAGCGGACTCTCTCTTTCCTGCAATAGCGCGTGATACGCCTGGGGAAAGACCTCCATCTGTTTGATAGGTGAGCCGAGACGTTGGAAGAAATCACGTTGGGCGGAAAGATGCACTACCCAGTCTTTGCCGGAGGCCAACATGAGCGTGGGAGTGTGGATAGCTCCGGCGTCTGCGAGCAAGCGGGTGCCGGTATCATGCAGGTCCAGCAACATGTTGATGGCGATCTTTCGAAAGATCAGCGGATCCGCGTCATAAGCGGCCGCTTCCTCGGGATCGTGCGTGAGCATTTTGGCTTTGACGTAACTGGTGACATTGCCACCGGGAAGAAGCTTTTCCTTGAGGCGCAGGAACGGAATGGCAAACGGGACGTAGAGCTTAACCCGTAGGGCAGGGCCTACTAGGACCATGCCACGAAGGGGCGGTGCAAAATCATGTACCCACGTGGCGGCGACAATCGCGCCGATGCTGGAGGCCATGACGATAGTGTCTCTCAAGTCGATATCGTGCGTCCGGGCAATATGGCGAGCGAAAGCGTCAGCGTCTTTGAGCACGGCGGACAAGCTGGGGGCGCGACCGCGTTCACCGGGTGAATGCCCATGACCGCGCTGGTCCCAGGCGAACAGGGCGGCATCGGACAAGCCCAACTGCTCGACAGTTTTCTGCCAGCGACCGGAATGTTCGTGGCCACGATGAAACAGGAGGATGGCCCTACGGGTCGGGCGATCAGGCAGCCAAGCCCGGTAGAAGAGGGTGGTGCCATCCCAGGTCGTGAATGTGTGTTCGGTCATTGGCATAAAAGTTCCTGTACGGCGGCCTGCAAATCATCGGCGATCCAATCGCTTGATTCCCGACCCAGCGGCAAATGGGTATATCGCCGCGGCGAGCCGATCACTAGCCGCAATGCACTGGGTTGAGGAAACCACCCACCTTTGGGCAATGCGCGGAAAGTGCCCTGAATTGCGCAAGGTACGACCGGCAAGTTGGTTCCCCCAACGATTGCTCCCACGCCCGGCCGAAACTTGCCGATCCGGCCCGTCGTGGATCGCGTGCCTTCCGGGAACAGAACCAAGACATTTCCCGGCACGGCGACGATCTGCCGGCACAGGTAGAGGCCTTCACGCAAGCGCGTGTTGCGACCAAATGGGACGGCGTTGGCAAAGACAATGGCCGGCAGCAGACGCCGCATTCTGGCGAAAAAGTAGTCCCGAGACGCCAGTGAGAAAGTGTGATGAAGACGGGACAGCGGAATGGCCGCACGCAGGCACAGTACATCGAGGTGGCTGGCATGATTCGCCACGATTAGAAATGACTCTTCCGAAGGCAAATGCTCGCGACCGACGATGTGCAGACGGTGGTAGGTGCGAAGGTAGACGCGCAACGGAAACGCCGCGACGGAACGCAGAGCACGTGAAGTAGCGTTTGGGGCGGCACCCGGAAGCAAATCCATAGCTGTATGCGGCTGGGGTAAGGACAATTTAGTCATGGGAGAATTGCACTGAAAAATCGGACGATTATGCGTCTATATTCTGTTGGGACTTGGCCGCCAATGCAGCCATAATCCGTCGCAGCCGTACGGCAATTGTCTGAACGCACCCTAAGATCACAACAACGCAAGTCCAATCCAGAATAGTTAATAGTCCCCATCGTACCCAGCCATCGCCTAGCCAAAAACTTCCCCAGGCGGCCCACGCACCCGCATGAAGTATCACCATTCGCCAAGGTTTGGACATGACGCCGCCAAACTCCCGGCGGGCGCCCACAGCTTGTCCGGAGATTCCCACGTAAGCAGTGAGCAACGCAAAGATCGCGGCCCAATAGCCGCTGACAGGATTGCATAAGCCGCTATGAGCTACGCCCGCAAAGATCAACACATCCGAGACGCGGTCGGGCAAGTCGTTTAGGATTTCGCCTCGCGGACTGGCCTTGCCACACGCCATCGCCACCATGCCGTCTAGCATGTTCAACCACAGCCGAACGTAACAAAACAGAGGACCGATCAGCAGGAGCCATGGATGCAAGGATGCTTTCCAGAAGCACGCAGCGGCTAGGGCTGATGCAGCGATGGACGCATAGGAGATGGCATCGGGATGAATATTGAACTGCACCGATAGACGGACCGCAGTGTAGGCTGTCGTTCGAAAGCCGTCGGCGATCGGGCGCCGGACTGTTGGTTTGTAGTTGTTCGTCACCGGAAATTTCCCAATCGGCCTTTGTTACAGTTGCGCAATACCCTCTGTTTGCAGGCGCTATAATCGAATCCTGTCAATGAGCTCGTGAAAAAGACGGCGTGCCTTGGGTGTCATTGTTCACCCTCGACGCCCACGCGGGCAGTAGTACGCGACGATGTATAACGCTACCACGGATGCAGATCCTTTTCCAACCGCCGACTCACCGGGTACGGACGGGGTCTGCCCATTTTTCGGGGCGGGATTTCACGCGGCGTGTTTCCAGTAGGTTTTCCATTGGCCGCTGTGCTCCAGGGCGGCCAGATGGGCGATGGCGTCGATGCCGCGCTGGTCCCAGCGCATGCCCGAGCCTTTGAGA
>JBGSTK010000048.1:0-2862 GCA_041736565.1 Phycisphaeraceae bacterium
CCATCAACCCCCGTGTCTTCGACTACCCCTGAAACGCCCGCGACAGTCGAAAATCCCGCGGTTGGCGAGACACCTACCACGACGTCACCCGCGGCTCCAACAACGCCCGTGACCACAGTGTCGCCCGCAGTGCCTGTAACGCCTACGACGCCTGTAACGCCCTCGGTTACCGCAACGCCCACATCGCCACCGACGTACGTAGCGTCGCCGACCACGCCGACCACGCCGACCGTACCCTCGACGCCAAGTGACCCGGTGCTGCCCGTAACGTCTGGACTGCCTGCGACTCCGGAAATTTCGATCGTCGAGCCGGGATCGCCAACGACGACCACCACGCCTCAAACCCCGATTGTCGAAACGCCCATTGCTACCACGCCAACCGTCCCGACGCCGCCAACAGCCGTGACGCCCTCAACTCAACCGCCCGTGCAGGCCCCCGAATCACCACTCACTCCCGGCCAAGCCTTTGACCGCGCTGAGCAACTCTTCGCCGAGGCCATGACGCAGGCGCTGGAGCAACAGCCGCTGGATCGGCTCGTTCGGCTGTATTCCAACCTGGCCCAGGACACTCGACTTTCGCCTCAGCAGAACTACACGGTGAAGGTGCGTCTGGCGCAGCTTGATCGCAACGCCAAGCTGGCGGCCGCGATTGCTGGCGCCGGGCGGTTGCGTCAGCAGATGGACGCCGATGCCCGCAAGCTCGACGAGAAGGATGCCGCAACAAAAGCGCAGCAGACTCAAGGCGAGTTGATCTCCACCCGCAACTATGACATGGTCGGCCAACTCATGGCTAGTGCCGTGTACAACGGCGAATCTCTGCCGCGGCTCTACCGCCTCGTGGAACCCGCCAACTTCCGCACGCTGGCCTACATCCGCCCAAGTCGATTGGTCGATCCAAACCGTTTCCTGGGCAACACAGTGGGCATCGTGGGTCAGGCGACATTCGATCAGGCGATCAAGCTCGACGTCATCGAAGTTTCGAGTATCGATCTGCTGGGGCCCGCTGAAGCCAGCAAGTAAGATAAAAAAGACTGCGATTGTCGCCTTGATGGCCTCAAGTCGCCGACTTGAGCGTGCGCGCCTGCGGTGCGCGTAGTTGGCTCTTTTTCCGACGTGTCCGCGCGTTTCACCTAATCGGCACAGTCGGAAAAGCCGCGCCTCTCTGATGAAGATAACGCTGTCAAAGAGGTGAATTCGTGGACCGTTCCCGTCGATTTCTCTGGTGTCACCCTACACACCACAACGCGGGAGTCCACGCGTGCCCCAACTTCACCAGCCCATTCGTATCGGTGAGATTCTCGTAGAGCGCGGCATTCTTTCAGCTCAGCAGGTCTTCGAGATCATGCAGACTCAGAAGCAGCGCGGCCTTCCGTTCGGCGTGCTGGCCGAGCGCATGTTCGACGTCACGGTTGAAACAATCGAGCAAGCTTGGATCGATCAGTACAGCCGACTCACCGGCGAGGTTGACCTTCGTGATGAGCATGTGGACATCCGCGTGCTCAAGCTCATCAACCGTCGGCAGGCCTGGCAATTTGAAATCCTGCCCCTGCGGATGGAGTCCACGGGCGAGTTGCTCATGGCTGCATCGCGAGCACGGCTGGCGCGGGCGGTGACCTTTGCCGCCAATCGTCTGCGGCCCATCGTTTACTTCCGCATCGCACGCAGCGATCAACTGCGGTCGTTTCTTCGAAAGCATTACCCCATGCCCGAGATCTCGCAGGAGCTTCTGCGGCGCGCCAGGGAGTTGGCGCGATCGGCGTGAGGCAGGGGGCAGCCGTGTCACCGGGGACGTACCGATGGTCGACTGGCGGAGGTTCAGTCACGGAGCTCAGGTCGGCGTCGCCTCAGGGCTTGGTCCTGGCCTGCAGAAAATCTTTGAGCAGGGTTGCAGCCGCCAAAGCATCGCGCCGCTCTTTCTTGCCGCGGTGGGTGAGCCCCGAGCGGCTCATGAGTCCATCGGCGGCATAGCTTGTCAGCCGCTCATCGGCCAATTGCACGGTCAACGCAAAATGCCTTTCAAGCTCCAGGGCGAACAGCCGGGCTTCTTTAGCGGGCGGGCCCTCTGAGCCGTCCATGTTGAGCGGCAGTCCCAGCACCAGCGCATCGGGGCCATGCCGCTCGACGGCACGGGCAATCTGCCGCAAGCGTTCCGGGCGGTTGGACGTGACGATAATCTCCAGAGGCGTGGCGATGCCGGTGATGTCATCGCCCAGCGCCAGGCCGGTGCGTTTGTCGCCGGGATCGATAGCCAGAAATCTCATGGATGGGATGATAGCCGACGCGGCTTGTGATATATGATGGGTGGTTAGCCGCACCCGTGGCGGAACTGGCAGACGCGACGGTCTTAGGAGCCGTTGCCGAAAGGCTTGTGGGTTCGAGTCCCACCGGGTGCATTGGAAGATCGTGGGGTGGCATGTCAGATTGGGGTCTGCCCTCAGGCGCTCACAGCGATCGCGGTGATTAACACGGCCAGCACGCCGTTGGATTCGCTTGACCGCGCTGGCCTCAATTGTCATTAATGTCGCCTCATCGGGTCCTGTCTCCAACGTAAGTCGTCCATCTGCGCCGGCATGCTGAGACGTGCGCTTGCCGCAACCGATGGCGGCAAGCCTATTGTGATGCTTCCGTTTCAACGGGTCGGATGCAGTCCGGCCTCGCGCAGGTTGTAGATACTGGCCAGGGCGCTCTCGTAATGGCTCAGGCGGCCCGGCGTGTCCTGCTCGACGACCATCCACTGCGTGCCCTTGGCGGCGGCGGCCTCGATGGCCGCGTAGCAGGGCACGGTGCCGCAGCCGACGGCGCAGAAATGGCCGCGCACGCTGTCGTCGGAGAAATCCTTCACATGCAGCACCGGGATGCGCC
>JBGSTK010000050.1:0-1680 GCA_041736565.1 Phycisphaeraceae bacterium
ACTTCTACGACGCGATCCAGGCCACCGACCTGATGCGCAACGCGACGATCATGGCCGCGTATGCATGGCATGCGGCGATGGCGGACGCACGCATGCCGAGGAAGGCGTCGAAGTGATCGCCGGTCACTGACGCGGCGGCGCCACCCACGCCATCTTGCACGCCCTCGACGAACGACAACGCCCCGGAGCCTGTCGGCCCCGGGGCGTGTTCGTGTCTGACGACTGGTAGCGGGGGACGGTTTCGATTTGACTCAGCACGTCCGGGCCACGGAGTTCCGCTACCGCGAGCGGCGGGCGTGAGCGGGCGCATGGTCGTGGAGCACAGGGGTTTCCGAACGATGCGACGGAGGAGGTGGAGGTAGGAGAGCGAGAGGGGTGGCGCTGGCGAACGTTGGGCTGGTCAGCTCAAGAACGGCGGTTGAGCGGCACCCACCGAACTGCTTGGGCTGGTGGCCGTTGGGATCGGTTGCCACAGTACCGGGGACGGGATTATGCTGTCCAAGAGCGCTGGACAGCATCTTGGGCTGTTCAGCCGAAAACGTGGTTGGGCAGGCAGGCACATATGTCATCAAGAACAAGAAGTCGTTCACCCGGCGTCCTTTCGCAGGTGCTCGGAGTCGTCCTTGGTCTGGCCATCACCTGTGTCGTGGCCATGATCCTGCAGGTGACCTTGATCGGTGCCTTGGCCTCGACGGGCTTGATCCGAGGCACGGGGGACCAAGGTCGGGCCACCGCCATTGAGGCCTGGCTTGTTCACAACTGGCCTCTCCTCGTGATTGTGGAGTTGATCGTTGGGAGCCTTGTCGCCTGGCGTGTCTGCAGGCCACTCGTCCGTGGCAAGCAGGACCGGCGGCTGCTGCCCAACAAGCCCATGCAGCCGGCGAGCGCCCCAAGCGGCGCTCACGGCTGATGGGCAAAGACGTTAGGCGGAACCCGAACAACCTTGGACCACCCATCATGGACTCTGGTTGCCCTAGGACTCGTGTTCTTCGCTGCGTATGTACTCAAGGCCACAGTGCTGACTTGGACTGCAACGACCCGAGCGGATCGCCTTGAGGCCATGGGTGCCGCCGTTCCCGGCCTCGGGGGGCTCTGCTTAACAGGGATGGGTTTCTGGCCATACCCCGTCCTGGTCATCGGACTCGGCGCCGTTGCCATTCTCACTTTCACTGTTGGGCGGGGGCTCTACGAGGAAGTCGTCTTTCGCCGTTGGACAAAGGAGTGAGTGGTCCGCCTAACAAGCCGCAGCAGCCGGCGAGCCGCGAGGAAACACCCATGCGAGACCAAGCCCCTCGCGCGCGGCTCGCGGCTGAGCGGACTCTGAGCCAATGCCGTTTGGCATGTTGTGCTTCCGCTCGGGTCCTGAGAACGGCACGATCGTCTACCTGCCATCGTTCGTCTACGATGCACTCGCCTGGACCGCAGTTGGAGTCTTGTTAACAGTGGTCGTCAGGAGGCGACGGCCTGTTGCTCGGCGAGTCCTGGAGGCATGATGGTCCGCCAACAGTTAACTGGCCGCAGCAGCCGACGAGGGCCCCAAGCGGCGCTCGCGGCTGAGCGGCTGATCCGTTGGGCGGACAGAGGTGCCGCATGACGCAGCGACGAGTCATCCACAACGGCGTTGAGATGGTCGAGGGCTGGCCCGAGCGAATCCAGGCCGCGACCAACGCAACCGCGAGA
>JBGSTK010000078.1:0-1762 GCA_041736565.1 Phycisphaeraceae bacterium
TTGCTGATGTGGATTTACCTTTCCGGGTGTATTTTCATTTTCGGCGCCTGCCTTTGCGCCGCTCAGGCCCAAAGGCATTCAGCGCCGGGCAAACAATTATGGCATGCTAAACAATAGGAGATTTGAACCATGAAGACCAACGCTCTTTCCCCGGACCTGCTCCACAAGATGGATGCCTACTGGCGTGCTGCCAACTATCTGTCGGTCGGCCAGATTTATCTTTATGACAACCCGCTGTTGAAGCGTCCGCTGACGCTGGCGGATGTCAAGCACATGCTGCTGGGGCACTGGGGTACGACTCCTGGGCAGAACTTCATTTATGTGCATTTGAACCGGGTCATCAAAAAATACGACCTCGACATGATCTATGTCTCCGGCCCCGGACACGGCGGTCCGGCCGTCGTGAGCAACACCTATCTTGAAGGCACCTATAGCGAGATTTATCCCAATATCAGCCAGGATGAGGCCGGGCTCCGGAAACTCTTTATTCAATTTTCGTTTCCCGGAGGAATTCCAAGCCACGCATCGCCGGAGTGCCCGGGCTCGATCCACGAAGGCGGCGAGCTGGGCTATTCGCTCAGCCATTCGTTCGGGGCGGTATTCGATAATCCTGATCTCATCGTCGCCTGCGTCGTCGGCGATGGCGAGGCGGAGACCGGTCCGCTGGCCACCGCATGGCATTCGAACAAGTTTCTCAACCCAATGACCGATGGCGTGGTGCTGCCTATCCTGCATCTCAATGGCTACAAGATCAGCAACCCGACCATCCTGGCCCGCATCGAGCATGAGGAATTGGAGCAATTTCTGCGAGGCTGCGGCTGGACACCCCACTTTGTGGAAGGGGAAGAGCCGGAAGAGATGCATCAACTCATGGCTGGTACTTTGGAAAAAACCATCGAGGACATTCGACACATCCAAAGCCATGCACGAAACAACAACGACACCACTCGGCCGCGGTGGCCGATGATCGTCCTCAAATCCCCCAAGGGCTGGACGGGGCCCAAGAGGGTCGATGGCCTGCAGGTGGAAGGCACCTTCCGTTCGCACCAGGTGCCGCTCTCCGATCCGGCCACTCATCCCGAGCACCTCAAATTGTTGGAAGACTGGCTACGGAGCTACCGGCCGGAGGAGCTCTTTGATGAGCGGGGCCGCCTGAAACCGGAGCTGGCCGAACTTGCGCCCAAGGGCGAACGACGCATGGGCGCCAATCCGCACGCAAACGGCGGCACGCTGCTCCGGGATCTGCGGATGCCGGATTTCCGCGACTATGCGCTAGATGTTCCCTCGCCGGGGGTACGCGGCATCGGCGACACACATGTGCTCGGGCCTTTCCTGCGCGATGTGGCCAAGCTCAACAGCGAGCAGCGGAATTTCCGGGTCTTTGGACCCGATGAGACGCTTTCCAACGGCCTGAAAGCACTTTTTGAAGTGACCCAACGCCAATGGGACGCTAGGACCGAACCGAATGATGAATTCCTCGCCCCCGCCGGGCGGGTACTGGACTCGATGCTCAGCGAGCACCAATGCGAGGGTTGGCTTGAGGGCTACCTGCTCACCGGGCGGCACGGGCTCTTCAACTGCTATGAGGCGTTCATCCACATCATTGATTCGATGTTCAACCAGCACGCCAAGTGGCTGAAGGTCACCGCGCACCTGCCGTGGCGGCGGAAGATCGCCTCGTTGAACTACCTGCTGGCCTCGCATGTCTGGCGACAGGATCACAACGGCTTCACGCACCAGGATCCCGGTTTCATCGACCATG